>NZ_PNDT01000067.1:0-46479 GCF_005886375.1 Pseudoalteromonas sp. S1727 | reverse complement strand
GTTGCTCGTTGCTCGTTGCTCCTGATACCTTTTACAAATATTCAAATACTTTAATTACACGCTCTACACCAGATACATTACGGGCAACATCTACAGCGGTGTTCGATTCAGCATCTGATACTAAGCCCATTAAAAATACTTCACCGTTCTCTGTAACTACTTTGATGTTGTTGCTACTGATATTTTCAGTGGTGAGTAATTGTGTTTTTACTTTAGAGGTAAGCCAAGAGTCGTGGGTTCGGGTGCTCATACTTATATTAGAGCCAATACGCAGCTGGTTATGTATTTTACGTATTGCAGGTAAGCCCTCAATCGCTCGCTGAGCTTCGTCTTTCATTTCTTGGTTAGCAACTTGGCCTACGAGTAATACAATGCCGTTAACGCTAATTACGTTAATATTGGCATGATCAGCAAGACGAGGCACATCGTTTATTGCAACCCCAGCTTTGATTTCAATATTGCTATCGTCTATTTGTGAGCCAAGCGTACGACGATCGTTTGCTGCAGTAACAGCTCCCGCAGTGCCAGCGACGACTGCAGCGGCACAACCTTGTAATAATAAAACCGTACTGATAACGATAAGAGATTGTTTCAACATTAATTTTCTTCCTGTGGGAATAAGGTTAAGTCGACGAGTTCGCTTAAACAATGAAGATTAACCAAGTGAGATTCAATAATGCGACTTGGACGTTTTGATGGCACACGTATTTCTACGTCATTTGCACCCAGTAAACCAACTAATTCACCACCGTCATCACCAACCAACACAATGACTTTCATATCTTTAGTGAGTGCCGCTTCAACTGCGCTAATGATATTTTTTTCATTACCATTGATTGCCAACACTAACAGTAAGTCGCCTTGTTGAGCAAAAGCGCGAACTTGACGAGCAAAAGTATCTTGGTCATCACTTTGGTTGTTTTGACCAAGATTGATATGTTCTTGAGAGAGAGCAATTGCGGGTAAACACGGGCGTTCGGTTTCATAGTAATTGATCAATACACCTGCCATATGCTGCGCAAGCATATGGCAGCTAGCGGTGCCGCAACAGATCAATTTATTACCATTGATCAGGCTTTGCGCTATGGTAAATGCAGCTGCTTCTAATGCACTAGGGAGTACTTCACCTGCGGCAATTTGCACTTGAATGCTTTCTGTAAAAATTTCTTTAATGGTATCTTGCATATTAAAATACGTTTTTTATCCAATTAAGTTGTTGTGATGCTTCGCCGGTTATAGCGACAAAGTCAATTCGTATTGCTTGGTCACTCAGTTTTTTCGCCGCTAAATAATGGTAAATTGACCGTTTTAAGCGTGCTTGCTTTTGCTTCCCTAAAGCATGGAGTGCTCCGCCTTTAACATGGCTACTGCGAAATTTCACTTCCACAAACACTAACGTGTTGCCATCGCGCATTATTACATCTAGCTCCCCGTAAGGGCAGTTATAGTTACACTCAATAGGGATTAGCCCCTGCGCAACTAAATATTTTTGAGCTTCTTGCTCGTAGTATTGGCCTTTTTCCCGGCTATTTTGCCACAGCTGTTTAAACCACGACATAATGACATCCTTGTTCGATAAGTTTGTTAACAACTACTCACTGTTAGATAAGGTGGTAGCTGATTGCATAAATAAGGGCATCGGCGCTGTTGTTTGTAACTGCACTGCTTGGATCTGCCTATCTTTGTACTGTGCCCAATCAAGATGACGATTAACTTGGCCATCACTGGTAATACTTAACTGTCCGGTTAAGCCATTAAAGCGTTTACCGGGGATCATACTCAATTGTGTAATATTACTGAGCATTGCCACAGAGTCATACGCCATGGCAAATAAACGTTGGCTAATATCGGCTTGATCAGGCCACAATGAATTATATTGTTGACGCAAACTATGATCTGCAATTTGCCCACTCAACATCCAAGGTAGTTCAGTAAAATACAAGCCTTCGAGATCGCCTTTATCTGTGCTATCTATTTGTTTACTATGGCTTTTAGAGCTGGCGTACAGAGGAATACGATCTGCAAAAGTACTCACGTTGACATCTAAATAAGGTTTGATAAGTCGCGTTTCCATCGCATCACCAAGGATATAAATAACATCAATATCACGGCGAGAGCGGGTTTCACTTTCGACTTCTTGTTTAAATAGCGATTTAACCGAAGCAACACGCTCTTTTGATTTATCTACTTCAAGCAAGCTAATTATAGTGGTAGGCATGTCTTTTTTATCATTATACAGCCCGACTTCCGGAGTCGTTTCGCTGTAGCGTTGCCATTGTACGTTGAAAAAATCAACTAAGCGCTGCCCTGTACTATTATTAGGTGCTAATAACATTGGCTTTTGGTAGCCCACCGTTAAAAAGTGCTCAAGAGCTTGCTGTACTTCGTGCTCAGGGTTTAAGGCAAAATAGTAATGCTGCGGTGATTGGCGTTCGGCATCTGCTGTATTTAAGTGCAGTACAGGGTAGTCTAATAAGGTTTTGCTTGCAGCAAACTTATCGATATTTCCTTTGAGCAACGGACCAATCACAAAGCTTGGTTGGGCTTCGTGTAATTTAACCGTCAGCTCTTCAGGACTGAGCATTTCGTCAATAAAAATGGTTTCATCAATCGCGGCGTTATCTAATGCAGCTAGTACACCCGCTTTTAAGGCATCCCCCAAACGTTGATTAGCGCCAGATTGCGGCAATAATACCACTAAGCGTTCAATAGTAAGGGGGGTAATGGCAATTAACTCAGCCGCTTTTTTTGGCAATACATCAATTGCAGGGTGACCAGGGTAACGACGTTGCCAATTATTAATCGCTTGATCAAGCTCAACCGGCGCACCTAAATATACTTGATGATAAAGAGCTAAGTTTACCCAGCCTTGCTGCACTACCGAGCCGCGATTAAAGCGCTCCAACGCATACGATGATAATTGTTGTAAATTGTGCCAAAGATCATGGTTGAGTTGTGGGATCGTTAAGTTATTTTTGCTGGCGGTTTCAGACGCGCGAAAAAAATACTCCATCGCTTCTTTTGGCAAATTTTGTGACGCATACACACTGGCAGTTAAATATTGGTGCCAAGCAAAATGTTCAGGTTGAGTTAGTTGGTTGTCTAAGCTGGCTAAGATCTCAAGTGCGGCGGTATTCTTATTTTGTTGTTTTTGCGCAAACGCGATATACAGCTTATTCTGCACTTGATCTACGCTCGGTGTGCGTTCTAATTCAGTGCATATTTGCTCTAGGAGTGGCCATTGTTGCTCTGTGATCGCGGCATCTCGTGCACTATACAAGAGTTGAATTTGGTCCACACCTTGGCGATTTAAAGCTAGTTGGTACAGTGATTGTGCATCAGTTGCTTGAATTTGTGATGAGCTATTAGCTGAACTGAGATTTTCAGTGGTTTTAGTCGGTTTTTCGGTTGTACTACAGGCCGATAACCCTGACAATATGATAACTAGACTAACAAGTTTAAGTCGCACAATGATTTCCCAATACGTTAAACGCGATTTGCTTATATTACTGACTGACGCAGGAGACCTCAATGTTAAATGAGGAGAATTCACAGAAAATCGGCACTCTTTACATTGTAGCCACCCCAATTGGCAATTATGACGATTTAAGTCAGCGTGCAATCGCGACATTATCGCAAGTTGACTTAATCGCTGCTGAAGACACACGCCATACTGGTAAGTTGCTTAGTCACTTTGGTATTAAAGCTAAAACCTTTGCTTTACATGACCATAATGAAAAACAAAAAGCGCAACAAATTATCGATCAACTTAACCAAGGTTTAAATATAGCACTGGTTTCTGATGCAGGCACACCGCTGATTAGTGATCCCGGTTATGCGGTTGTAAACTTGTGCAGAGAACAAGGTGCTCATGTTACACCTATTCCAGGGGCATGTGCAGCCATCACAGCAGTATGTTGCTCTGGCTTGCCAACAGATCGCTTTCAATTTATTGGTTTTACTCCCGCAAAAAGCAAAGCGCGGCAAGATTTTTTTATTGAAGCGGTTAATTCCAACATCACCAGCATAATGTACGAAAGCACGCACCGTATTATGGCAAGTCTTGATGACTTAGAAATTGCCTTAGGGAGTGAACAACAGGTGGTATTTGCCAAAGAATTAACTAAAACCTTTGAAACATTCTTTAGTGGCACTGTTAGTGAGTTAAAGCAATTTTTAACCGATGACCCAACCAAGCAACGGGGCGAAATAGTGCTTATGTTACCTGGTAACCCTAAGCAGGTTGATGATATTCCGCCAGAAGCACGAAAAATGTTAGCGCTACTTGAGAATGAAATGCCAATGAAAAAAGCCTGCGGTATTGTGGCTGATTACTTTGGCATGAAGAAAAACGCCTTATATAAAACAATTATTGACGAAAAAGGCTAAATCTTTACTGCACACAACTACAAGCTCAGGTATACTGCGCGCCGAGTCAGCCAAGATGATCGCTGCCTGCAACGAAAATGCGCAGGGGGAGGAAAGTCCGGGCTCCACAGGGCAGGGTGCCAGCTAACGGCTGGGGGGCGTGAGCCTACGACAAGTGCAGCAGAGAGGAGACCGCCAACTTCGGTTGGTAAGGGTGAAAGGGTGCGGTAAGAGCGCACCGGGCCACTAGTAATAGTTGGTTGCAAGGTAAACTCCACCCGGAGCAAGACCAAATAGGGTTCCTTAAGGTGTGGCCCACATCGGAACCGGGTAGGTTGCTTGAGCCATAGAGCGATTTATGGCCTAGACGAATGATTATCACTTTCTTCGGAAAGGACAGAACCCGGCTTATACGGCTGACTCACTCATTCAACAAAAAAGCCCGCAGTTAACGCTGCGGGCTTTTTTGTGCTTGTGTTTAGGTTATGGGTCTCGAGTTTCGAGCAGCGCGCTACGGGAGTAGGATGTTGAGAGGTGGACTCAGATCTCAGATATAGAAATTAGAAGTTAGAAACTTAAAATTTAAATTTATTATTTCAATAAATAGACTTGGAATAGCTTACATAAGATAACGTCGAGGTAAAAATAGCAATACGCTTAAGCTAGATATTCAAAAACCACTATCTCAGTATTGCATCGCTTATAGCAGCCGTAATAACCAACTAAATTGACTTAATTTAGCGACATTACTGGAAGGTCGGCGGCTATTTAGCGCTTGATAACCTGCACCGGCAGTAAATGCGCTGGCAATACCCACTTTGGTTACAGCAAAGCGTTTCAGTCGATAGTTGAAAGCTTGATGGTGCTGTTGCTTTAAAGCTTGAATGGTGTTCATCTTTTCAGTTAAATGAGCCACTTTCCGGTTTGGTTTGAGAATAAAGTAATCAATGAGCATCTATTACTCCTTGGTAATATTGAGCAACTGCTTAATGCTATGGCTGGTTTTATCGAAGCCAATTTTACTACTGATATAACCAATGTTTTTCCACAGCCAAAATAAACACAGTAACTGCAAGCTGATCAGGCAAAGGGCACTGAGCCAGATTGATTGGCTAAAGGCGAAAATAGCCAAGCCAAGAGTGACGAGTAGACCAGCCCATAAGAGTACTAAGCCACCTGCAAAGCTTACGAGTAAAATGATAGTCAACGCTAATGAGCGGGTTGATAGTCGCCACTCTGCACTGGCTAACTCTTTACAAATACCAGCTTGTTGGCGGTAATCCTGATAAAGCTGTTCACCATACTGGGTTAATTTAGCTAGGTGATCTTGCCACTGATCTGCACTTTGCTGTGCAGGATCAGCGGCTTGATTTTGCTTATCTTTAAGATCAGTATCTTGTTGCATAACAGCTTACTTGCCACGACGAAGTAATGCAGTTACTAACATACCAGCTGCAAATGCAATACCAGCTGTTGCAAGAGGATTTTCTGATGCTAGCTGACGTGTTTTACCACTGTATTCAGTTAACTTTTCACGAGCAACTTTTTGCTTTTCTGACAGTGTTTCAGCTGAACTAGCTGCGCCATGACGGATACTTTGCTCTGCTGTAGCCGCCTTTGAAGAGAGTGCGTCAACTGCAAGATGAGCCGCTGAAGTGGCTTTATCTGTAAGTGGCGCCTCTGTATGAGGTGCTAGGGTATCTGTATTTTTGTTAGCTGCTGAAGCTGAGTTAGTACTTGATGTTGAAGTAGCCATAATAATCATTCCTTAAATATTAAAATTAAATAGTGCAATACTAACTGCATCCTTTGTACCAGTTCTGCCAAATAATAATTTAACCATTAAATCAGTTGCTTATGTTTTTAATGGAAATTGAAATACTTAAAAAAGCAGCATTTTAGGTAACTATTGCAAAGCCATCGCGTAAATTTTACAAGGCGTAGTTAATAGGCATTTGGTGTTGTTTATTTTGTAACTATTCATTGATTATTCATTAATCACTTAGCTTGGTTTATTTGTTTTTATCTCAGAATAAAATATTTTTTTCAAAGATATCCACTTTTTCCCACGTAATTCAGTAGCTTTGCGCTAGCCCTTATTTTTTCTGGCTTTAACACGCGATTATAGGATCTTGCTGACTTGACAAAACCGCTTGTCAAGCCCTAAACTGGAGCACTGTGGTAAAAAGTGGTTTTTAGTGGATCAAATTGGATCAAACTAATCAAAATGGATTGATTATCAACTTTTAGAATAGGCTTTTTATGTTCCGTGGTGCGAGTTCGCTCAGTTTGGATGACAAAGGACGGTTTGCGGTACCTACTAAGTACCGCGATGCGTTGTTGTCTGAAGATCAGGGAACTGTGATTTGTACAGTCGCACTGAACGAGCCTTGTTTGTGGTTATATCCACTGGCGCAATGGCAAGATATAGAAGATCGCCTCGCTAGAATTTCTAATATGAATCCACGTGCTCGACGCATGCAAAGGATGTTGTTAGGTAACGCAACTGAATACCAATTAGATAAAAATGGCCGAATTTTGCTGGCACCGTCGTTACGGGCTCATGCAGATTTAGGCAAAAAAATCATGTTGGTTGGTTTGATGAATAAATTTGAGATCTGGGATGAAGAGCGTTGGCATGAACAAATGCGCCAAGACACCGAAATAGAACGCCTCGGTGAGTTTGAATCAACACCAGACTTAGATAATTTTTCACTCTGATCACACAATAAAAAAGGCAAATAATAGCTAATGACAGCGCAATTTGAACACATTTCCGTACTAATGGACGAAACCATCGATGCGTTAGCAATTAAGCCAGACGGCATCTATATGGATGGTACATTTGGCCGTGGCGGACATTCTGGGCAAATCTTGGCGCGCCTTGGTGAACATGGTCGATTACAAGCGATCGATCAAGATCCACAAGCAATTAAGTCAGCTGAAAAGTTTGCCGATGATAACCGCTTTGCTATTGCTCACACGCGTTTTTCTAATTTATACGAAGTGGCGGCGCAAAACGATCTGCTAGGTAAAGTGGATGGTATTTTATTAGATATCGGTGTGTCATCTCCGCAATTAGACGATGCTGAACGTGGTTTTAGCTTTATGAAGGATGGCCCGCTTGATATGCGTATGGACCCAACCAGTGGCCGAAGCGCGGCGCAGTGGTTAGCCGAAGCCGAACTTGAAGACATTGTGCATGTGATCAAAACCTATGGCGAAGAAAAGTTTGGCCGCCGTATTGCGCACAAGGTTTTAGAAGTTCGTGAACACACTCCTATTACGACGACCAAGCAGCTAGCTGATTTGGTTGATGAAGCGGTCCCCGTAAAAGATAAGTTTAAGCATCCGGCTACGCGTACTTTCCAGGCGATCCGTATTTATATCAATAGTGAGCTTGAAGAGATTCAAACAGCGCTGCAGGCGGCAATTAGGGTATTAAAGCCGGGTGGCCGTTTAGTGGTGATTTCGTTTCATTCGCTTGAGGATCGCATTGTAAAACAGTTTATTAAAAAACAGAGTAAGGGAGCAGCATTACCCAGAGGTCTGCCTTTAACTGATGCACAAATAAATCAAAACCTGACGTTAAAGGCAGTGGGTAAAGCTATTAAGCCAAGCCAAGCTGAAATTGAGCGTAATCCACGTTCACGTAGCTCAGTACTTAGGGTGGCACAGAGATTGGGATGAAGCCAAAAGCGAATCATCGACAACCCAATTTATTTGTAGAAGTGCTCAAAGGCCTAGCAGCAAATAAGCTGACGTTGGCCTTATTGGTTGTGATATTTGCATCCAGTTTGAGTGTGGTGCAGGTCACCCACTTTGCTCGCCAAGAGCTGATTGAACAAGATCAGCTGCTGCAAGAGCGAGATGAGCTGGATTTAGAATGGCGTTATTTATTAGTTGAAGAAGAATTTTATTCGCAGCATGCGCGCATTGAAGAAATTGCCACCATGCAACTTGAGATGAAACGGCCGACCAGCCAAGATGAACAGGTGATAGTACTGCCATGAGAAGCAGAGGGAAAAAACCAGTCAATAGTTTGATCACATGGCGTTTTATGCTGGTGTGCTCTGTTGTGCTGCTTGTTTTTGTCACTTTGGTTTCACGTGCGGCCTATTTACAAGTTATTGAGCCTGATAAAGCGCGTTCAGAAAGTAACAAACGCACCGTGCGAGTTGAAAAATTACACGTACAACGAGGGATGATTTTTGACCGTCATGGTAAAGAGCTCGCAGTGAGTGTGCCAGTTGTAAGCGTGTATGCAGATCCAAAAGCATTGCATAAGTCATTGCGTACTAAAGTGCTTAGGCAAGCACGAAAAAATGGCGAAGACGAAAAAGCATTGGCCGAAAATACAGCATTACTTGAGCAACGTATTAGCGAATATTACAAAAATGACTTACGTTGGCGCGAACTTGCCGATGTACTGCGTATTGAACCGAACAAAATTAATAGTCGTTTACGCGACGATGCTAGCCGCCGTTTTGTGTATTTAAAACGCCAAGTAACTCCAGCCGTTGCCAATTATATTGGTGATTTACGCCTACCAGGTATTCATTTATTAGATGAATCAAAACGTTATTATCCAGCAGGTGAAGTAACTGCACATGTGCTAGGTTTTACCAATATTGATGGTAAAGGGATTGAAGGCATAGAAAAACTGTATGAAAGTGCGCTAACCGGTGTGGAAGGACGTCGTACTATTCGTAAAGATGCACAAGGGCGTGAAGTGGAAGTACTTGATGAACGTGAACGTATTGAGCCTGAAAATATCCAACTCAGTATCGACCAACGTATTCAAGCAATTGCTTATAAAGCAGTTAAATCAGCAGTACTGACTTACAAGGCAACCTCTGGCTCGGCAATGGTTGTGGATGTAAAAACCGGTGAAGTGTTAGCGATGGTTAACAGCCCCTCTTTTAACCCCAATAATTTAAATGATGCAGCTCCTCATAAGCGTCGTAACCGCGCAATCACTGATTTGTTTGAACCTGGTTCAACCGTTAAGCCTCTAGCCATTTTAGCTGGCTTAGACTACGGCACAATTCAACCGGATGATAAAATTGATACTTATCCAGGCTGGATGCGTTTAGGCGGTAGTTTAGTGTCAGATTCGCGTAACCACGGCGAAATGACACTGCGTGAGATTTTAAAATACTCCAGTAATATGGGCGTGACGAAAATTAGTCAAACAGTGCCTAAGGATTACTTTGTTGGGTTATTCCAAAAAGTGGGTTTTGGAACAGATTCAGGCACCGGTATGGTCGGGGAAAGCAGTGGTTTGTTTTACCCTAATCGTCGTTGGTCTGATCACGAAATTGCCGCTTTGTCATTTGGTTATAACCTTGCCGTAAGTACCGCTCAAATGGCACGTTTTTATGCCATGTTAGGTGCTGGTGGTGTAAATCGTCCACTTACAATCTTAAAGCAAGACAGTATTCCTGAAGGTGAACGAATATTTCAACAACAAGATGTTGAAGCCGTTGTACATATGATGGAAAGCGTATTTGAAGACGATGGTACAGCGAGACGTATAAAGGTCGATGGTTATCGCGCAGCAGGAAAAACAGGCACCTCTAAAAAAGCCGCCGTAGGTGGTTATGGGGATGAGTATGTTGGTTATTTTGCAGGTTTAGCACCTGCCAGTAACCCACGTTTAGCTGTAGTAGTATTAATTAATGAGCCCGGTGGAGATGTTTATTACGGCGGCGCAACGGCAGGACCGGCGTTTGCTGAAATAATTTCTAATTCATTAAGAATTTTAAACGTAGCGCCTGATAAAGGCTCGGTTGCCTACGTGAAGGGCATAGATGATGATGCGTGATTTAAAAATAATTTTACAAAAAATAGAAGTATCAGCTGCAAGCTTGTTAGTTAAAGATTTGCGTTTGGATAGTCGCGATGTCACCCCCGGTGACGTATTTGTGGCTATTAAAGGCCACCAGTTAGATGGTGGGCACTTTATACAACACGCCATTGATAATGGCGCGGTGGCGATTATTGCTGACCGTTTATGTGAGTTTGAATCTGATTTTGATCCGCTGTATTTAATTACTGACTTGGATAAAAAGCTACCGGCTTTGGCGAGTCATTTTTATCAGCAACCGAGTAAGCACTTAGATGTGATAGGTGTTACTGGTACGAACGGTAAATCAACCACCACCGCTATGATAGCCCATTTAGCAAGGTTTTGTGGTACCCCGTCAGCCATTGTTGGTACATTGGGTTATGGGCAGCCAGATAACTTAACCGAATTAATTAACACCACACCGTCATGTGTTGACTTGCAAAGAATATTAGCGCAATTAGCTGAGCAAAATAATAAGTTGGTGGCGATGGAGGTTTCATCCCATGGACTGGTACAGCATCGTGTTGCCAATACCCACTTTAAAGCTGCGGTGTTTACCAATCTATCTCGCGATCATTTAGATTACCACGGTGATATGGCAAGTTATGCCGACGCTAAGCTAATGCTAATGCGAGACTTTGATGCGCAGCTGGTGGTGCTCAATCAAGATGATCATCAAGTTCAGCAATGGTTAGAGCAGTATGATTTTAATAGCTTAATTTGTTATGGTCACAAAGCGCTAGTACCTAAAAATGCACGGTTTGTTTACTTTACCGATGTTAATTACCATAAAACTGGTATTTCGGCACAATTAACGACAAGTTGGGGTGATATTACCATTTCTTGTCCGCTGTTTGGTGAATTTAATTTATATAATTTAGCCGCCGCAATAGCCACGTTATTGGGTATGGGTTATCCGCTTGAAAAGCTAGCCGCAGGGTGTGAAAGTTTACAGCCTGTTGCGGGCCGAATGCAGGCCTTTAGCGCACCAAACCAACCAACTTGTATTGTTGATTATGCTCATACGCCGGATGCCTTAGCATTGGCACTGCAAGCACTCCAACAACATGTGCCTGGTGGCGTAAGTTGTGTATTTGGCTGTGGTGGCGATCGTGATAAAGGCAAGCGCCCGATGATGGCAAAAGCGGCAGAGCAATATGCTGATCAGCTTATTGTCACCAGTGATAATCCCCGCAGTGAAGATCCGTGGCAGATCATTAACGATGTTGCCGCAGGTTTTAGTCAACCAGATAAAGTTCATTTAGAGGCGGATCGTGCTGCAGCTATTGCCTTTGCTATTGATAATGCAAATGCTCAAGACGTTGTTTTGATTGCAGGCAAAGGCCATGAAGATTACCAAATCATTGGTGCGCAACGGATCGATTTTTGCGATCGAAAGTTTGTTCAGCAGCACTTACAACAAGCACAAAAGCTAGATTTACAAGAACAACAACTCAGAGGATCGCAGTTATGATCCCTATGGATTTTGATTGGCTGGCAAATGTGCTAGCAAGCGATTATCAAGGTGATAATCAACCCGTCATTAATATTAATACGGACACTCGCACAGTTTGCGCGGGAGAGGTGTTTTTAGCGTTACAAGGCTCTAATTTCGACGGCCATAAATTTGTACAACAAGCGAAAGACAAAGGCGCAATAGCTGCCATCGTTAGTCATAAAGTTGCCGTTGATATTCCCCAATTTTTAGTGGCAGATACACGTATTGCACTAGGCGACATTGGTGCTGCGGTAATGGCAAGTGTTGCTCCGCAAACTATTGCGATCACTGGAAGTGTCGGTAAAACCACGGTAAAAGAAATGTGTGCCGCTATTTTAGCCGCACATGGTGAGGTGTTAGCAACGAAGGGCAACTTTAATAACGACATTGGTGTGCCATTGACCTTGCTTCGCCTTGAACCTCAGCATAAGTATGCCGTTATTGAACTTGGTGCGAATCATATTGGTGAGATTGCATACACTGTTGCCATGACCAAACCTGATGTAGCTGTAGTATGTAATGTTGCAGCAGCGCATATTGAAGGCTTTGGCTCGCTTGAAGGCGTAGCCACTGCTAAAAGTGAAATTTACGACGGCTTAAAAGAGCATGGTACTGCAATTGTTAACTGTGACAGTGAATTTAGCGATGGTTGGTTGAATAAGCTTGCAGGGCGTAAAATTAAATGTTTATCAAGCACTGAACAGCTGGACATTTGGGCTGAAGATATCAGCTTAGATGCACAAGCACACGCGTCTTTTTTCTTCTGCACTGCGCAGCAACGTGTGCCAGTAACGCTTGCACTGCCTGGTCGTCATAATGTGACTAATGCATTAATTGCTGCGGCACTAACCAGTGAGTTTGGTGTGTCACTTGAGGCGATCGCTAAAGCGCTCGCAAATATGGCTGAAGTTAAAGGCCGAGTAAACATAATTCCTGTTACTGACACCCTAACCGTGATTGACGACACCTATAACGCTAATGTGCAATCAGTTAAGGCTGCAATCGACCTATTACGTGACCTAGCAGGTAAGCGTGTTTTGGTCTTAGGTGATATGGGCGAACTTGGCAAGGAAGCTGCGCTTTATCACCAACAAGTTGGTTTATATGCCAAACAACAAGGTATCGATGAGCTGTATAGTTTAGGTGTATTGAGCCAATATGCCAGTGATGAATTTGCTCAACCACAGCGGCATTTTTCGAGCCGTGAACAGCTATTGCAACAGTTGCGGGCAGAGTTGGCTGATTCAACACAAAACACCACTATCGTCGTGAAGGGATCACGTAGCTCTCGCATGGAATTATTAGTACAAGATTTAGTTAACAGCCAGCAAGTTGGCCGCAATGGAGTATCTCAATGTTAGTTTGGCTGGCAGAATACCTAACTCAATATTACAGTGCCTTTAATGTGTTTTCGTACCTTACGGTGCGCGCAGTATTTGGCATTTTAACGGCATTATTAATTTCTTTATATTTTGGTCCTAAATTGATCCGCGCGTTGCAAAGAATGCAAATAGGCCAAGTAGTTCGTAATGATGGACCCGAATCTCATTTATCGAAAAAAGGCACTCCAACCATGGGGGGCTTATTAATCTTAGCGTCTATTTTTACAAGCTCACTACTATGGGCTGATCTGAGCAATAAATACGTGTGGGCAACACTGTTTGTGATCGGCTCGTTGGGTATTGTTGGCTTTGTTGATGATTACCGTAAAGTGATCCGCAAAGATCCTAAAGGACTTATCGCTAAGTGGAAATATTTTTGGCAATCAGTGATCGCACTCGTGGTGGCGTGTGCATTGTTTTTTAGTGCGAATCATGCAAATGAAACCTCACTCGTTGTGCCATTTTTTAAAGATGTGTTACCGCAATTAGGCTTATTTTACATAGTAATGACTTACTTTGTGGTGGTGGGTACTTCAAATGCTGTAAACCTCACTGATGGCCTTGATGGCTTAGCTATTGTACCAACTATTTTAGTGGCGGCAGCACTGGCGATTATTGCGTATTTAACCGGTAACGTAAATTTTTCGGCTTACTTACATATTCCACATTTACCGCTGGCTAGTGAGTTAGTTGTGGTATGTACTGCCATTGTCGGTGCAGGCCTAGGCTTTTTATGGTTCAACACCTATCCGGCACAAGTATTTATGGGGGATGTAGGTTCATTAGCACTTGGTGGTGCACTAGGAATTATTGCGGTATTGGTACGCCAAGAATTGATACTCATTATTATGGGGGGCGTGTTTGTGATGGAAGCGTTATCGGTGATTTTACAAGTCGGCTCGTATAAATTACGCGGCCAGCGCATTTTTCGAATGGCGCCTATTCACCATCACTACGAATTAAAGGGTTGGCCAGAACCACGTGTTATTGTTCGGTTTTGGATTATATCAATCGTGCTAGTACTGGCTGGCCTCGTGACATTAAAGATCAGGTAAATGACGTATTTAAACGAGATAAAAAACAAACAAGTAACAGTGCTCGGACTCGGTGTAACCGGTCTGGGCATTGTGCGTTTTTTATTGTCGCAAGGTTTAACACCGAATGTAGTTGATAGTCGCCAATCGCCACCGGGAAGTGACTGGCTGCAACAGCATGCGCCAAATTTAAATACTCATTTTGGTGATCTAGCAAAGGCAAAGCTTGATAGTGCCGATATGATCATCATCAGCCCAGGCCTAAGTTTGACCCTTCCTGCTGTTGCACAAGCGATACAAGCGGGTGTGGAAGTATTGGGTGATATTGAATTGTTTGCGCGCTTAACAGATAAGCCTGTAGTTGCTGTCACTGGTTCTAATGGTAAATCAACGGTGGTGACACTTGCGTACGAAGTGCTAAAAAGCGCCGGTTATAAAGTTGGCCTTGGTGGCAATATTGGCACCGCAGCGTTGGACTTATTAAGCGATGATTTTGATGTGTATGTACTCGAGTTGTCGAGTTTTCAACTCGATACCACATACAGTTTAAAGCCGATTAGCGCAACGGTATTGAATGTTTCAGAAGATCACCTAGACCGCTATGCCAGTTATCAAGCATACATAGAGTCAAAACAAACAATTTATAGTAATGCTGCTCTTGCTGTGATCAACAGCAGCGATAGCGCAACCCATACGCAGGTTATGCCGCAATTGAGCTTTGGGATAGACACTGGCGATTATTGCCTGATGACTTATCAAGGTGTTCAGTACTTTAGTTATCAAAATGCGCCTTTGTTGCCTGTGAGCAGTTTAGCGGTGGTGGGTCGTCATAATCAGCTCAATGCATTAGCGGTTATGGCTTTACTCAGCCCATTTGATATTACACCACAGCAATATGCACAGGCATTTGGTGAATTTACAGGGTTAGCTCATCGTTGCCAGTTTGTTGCAGAACAAGCGGGCGTTAAATATTTTAATGACTCTAAAGCCACTAACGTTGGCGCGACTATTGCGGCAATAGAAAGCTTGGCAGATCAAGCTAAGCAACTGGTGGTTATTGCCGGTGGTGATGCTAAAGGTGCAGATCTTGATAGTTTAAAACCGTATTTACAGCAACAAGTTAAAGCGTTAATTTGTTTCGGTAAAGATGCTAAAGCCTTAGTTGCATTAACTGATAAAGGTCACCTAACAACAAATATGGAACAAGCTGTTGCGCTTGCTAAGCAGCTAGCGACAGTGGGTGATATTGTTTTGCTTGCTCCTGCTTGTGCCAGCATCGATATGTATAACAATTACATGCAACGTGGCGATCACTTTAGCCAATGTGTTTTAGCGGAGGCGCTATGATCGCGTTTGCTGATATTCGTGACTCTTTGACTCCAAAGCCATCGGCGCAGCTGTTCGATGTACCTCTGCTGTACTGTGTGATTATGCTCATAGGTTTGGGGTTTGTGATGGTGACGAGTGCATCAATGCCCACCGCAGATCGTCTGTTTGATAATCCGTATCATATTATTATCCGCCACAGCATGTTTTTAGCGATTGGTTTTGTATTGTTTTGGATCACCTGCTGTGTGCCGATGGACTGGTGGAAGCGCTCCAACCCTTATTTGTTACTGCTTGGCATGGTGTTGTTGATCATTGTGTTGATTGTTGGCCGTGAAGTGAATGGTGCAAAGCGCTGGATCCCAATAGGTCCGATAGGCTTTCAAGTTGCTGAAGCCGCAAAGTTATATTTTTTCAGTTATATCGCTGGTTATTTGGTACGTAAACGCGAAGAAGTACAAGAGAACATAAAAGGTTTTGCTAAGCCTATTGCTGTATTTGCAGTGTACGCGGCATTAATTTTACTACAACCCGATTTAGGGACTGTGGTGGTGATGTTTGTAACTACAGTCGGGTTATTATTCTTAGCTGGCGCGAAATTGTGGCAGTTTTTTGTATTGATCTTAACCGGCATTGGCTTAGTGGTTTTACTGATCATTATTGAACCGTATCGCATGGCGCGAGTGGTAGGCTTTTTAGAACCATGGGATGATCCATTTGGAAAAGGCTACCAGTTAGTACAGTCATTAATGGCCTATAGCCAAGGTGGTTGGTTTGGTCAAGGCTTAGGTAATAGTGTACAAAAATTACAGTATTTACCAGAAGCTCATAATGATTTTATTTTTGCCGTGATCGGTGAAGAGCTAGGTTTTATCGGTATTGTCAGTATTTTGATGGTATTTGGAACCTTTGTATTTAGAGCCTTATTAATCGGTCAACAAGCATTAAAGTGCGGCAAAGAATATGAAGGCTATTTTGCATTCGCAATAGGTATTTGGTTTGCGTTTCAAACCATGGTGAATGTGGGCGCAAGTGCCGGTATTTTACCAACCAAAGGCCTAACTTTACCGTTTGTGTCTTATGGTGGCTCTAGCTTACTTATCATGACCATAGCGGCAGCTATTTTATTACGAGTGGACTTTGAAACCAAAATGGCCACAAAACAAGCAACATCTCGCGGAGGTAAGCGATGAGTAAAAAATTAGTCGTTGTTGCTGGTGGCACGGGGGGGCATATCTTTCCTGGTATTGCGGTGGCGGATCACTTAAAACAACAAGGTTGGCAGGTTAGTTGGATTGGCACGGCCGACCGAATGGAAGCCCAAGTGGTACCCAAACACGGTATTGATATTGATTTTATTAATGTCAAAGGCGTGCGAGGAAATGGCCTTGCACGTTTAATAAAAGCCCCATTTATGGTTATTAATGCCATATTACAAGCGCGTAAAGTATTGAAAAAGCAACGCCCTGATGTTGTGCTTGCGATGGGCGGCTATGTGACAGGGCCAACCGGCATGGCTGCAAAAAGCTTAGGTATTCCATTGGTGATCCATGAACAAAATGCAGTGGCTGGTATGAGTAATAAATACCTCGCTAAGTTTGCTAATAAAGTTTTAGCTGCATTTCCGCAAGCCTTTGCAGCAGGTCACAGTGAAGTTGTTGGTAATCCAGTGCGAGCCAGTGTGGCAAATGTAACAACGCGCACCGCATCAACGCCGGTTAATATTCTAGTTGTTGGTGGTTCATTAGGGGCACAAGTACTAAATCAAACACTACCAGCGGCATTTAAGCAACTGAATGATGACTTTCAACTAAATGTTTGGCATCAAACAGGCAAAGGGCAGCTTGGCTCGGTAACACAGGCATATCAGCAACAAGGTTTTAGTGTTGAGCAAGCAAAAGTGGCAGAGTTTATTGATGATATGGATACCGCATACAGTTGGGCTGATATAGTGGTTTGCCGCGCTGGCGCTTTAACTGTCAGTGAAATTGCCGCTGCTGGCAAAATGGCGGTATTTGTGCCGTTTCCGCATGCAGTGGACGATCATCAAACCGCCAATGCAAAATTTTTAGTCGATGGCAAAGCAGCATTATTAATGCCGCAGGGGCAGTTTAACGAACAAAACATTGTTGAACTATTGCGCCCATATTTAGCCGAACCAGAATTAATTAGTGAACTTGCTGGTAATGCAAAACAGTTGGCGACACTCGATGCTACCGCAAATGTTGCATGGCATTGTATGGATGCGGCCGGTGTTGCTCTGCCTGCACAGCACGTTACAGAAAAAAGAGATTATTAAGTGAAAGAAACGTCAACAGAAAAAAGTACTCGTCCGGCAATGCGCCGTATTAACACCATTCACTTTATTGGCATTGGTGGTGCGGGTATGGGTGGTATTGCCGAAGTACTCGCTTTTGAAGGATACCGTATTACTGGGTCTGATATTGCGCACAGTGCAATGACCGAACGTTTGATCCAAGCCGGTGCTGAAGTGTTTATTGGTCATCATCAAAGTAATGTAAAAGATGCCAGCGTTGTAGTGGTATCAAGTGCGATTGATGAATCTAACCCTGAGATTATTGCAGCAAAAGCTGCACGTATCCCTGTGGTTCGCCGCGCTGAAATGCTGGCCGAGTTAATGCGTTTTCGCCATGGTATTGCCATTGCTGGCACTCACGGTAAAACCACAACAACCAGTTTAATTGCCAGTATTTATGCTCAAGCAGGGCTTGATCCAACCTTTATTATAGGTGGCTTACTTAATAGTGCTGGTAGTAATGCTAAGGTGGGTAAAAGTGATTTTTTAATTGCTGAAGCGGATGAGAGTGATGCGTCATTTTTACATTTACAACCTATGGTATCGGTGATCACTAATATTGAAGAAGATCACATGGATACTTACGGCGGTAGTTTAGAAAAAATGAAAGACACGTATGT
This sequence comes from Pseudoalteromonas sp. S1727, assembly GCF_005886375.1. Lineage (NCBI taxonomy): Bacteria > Pseudomonadati > Pseudomonadota > Gammaproteobacteria > Alteromonadales > Pseudoalteromonadaceae > Pseudoalteromonas > Pseudoalteromonas sp. S1727. The sequence continues at coordinate 28,083 of NZ_PNDT01000067.1, read as the reverse complement.
AGACTTCATTCATAACCTACCGTTTTATGGCCTTGCTGTGGTGTGTATTGACTCTGAAGTGGCGGCTGAGCTTATTCCACGTTTTGCACGTCCGGTGATCACTTACGGAGAGTCAAGTGACGCCGATTATCGTATGACTGACTTTAGCCAAACCGCAAATACGAGCCAGTTTAAAGTGCGTAGCAAGCAAGGTGATGAGTTAACTGTGCATTTAAATATGCCAGGTAAGCACAATGCATTGAACGCCACTGCAGCGATTGCTGTGGCCAAAGATCAAAAAATTGCTGACCATGCAATTTTAGAAGCATTGCAGAAGTTTGAAGGCATTGGTCGTCGTTTTCAGCATTATGGCGACTTTGAAAACGAGCGCGGCAAAGTGATGCTAGTGGATGATTATGGTCACCACCCTTCAGAAGTTGCGGTAACAATCGCGGCAATTCGCCAAGGCTGGCCTGATAAACGTTTAGTGATGATTTATCAACCGCATCGTTTTACGCGTACTCGTGATTTGTATGAAGACTTTGTAAAAGTACTTGCTGATGTTGACCAGTTATTATTGTTAGATGTTTACAGTGCTGGTGAAGAGCCAATTGTGGGGGCTGATAGTAAGAGCTTATGCCGCACTTTGCGTCAACGTGGTAAAGAGCCTCTGCATGTTGCCAGCAGCTCAGAGCTTGCTGGTGTTTTAGCAGATACATTGCAAGATAATGATTTAGTTATAACCCAAGGCGCTGGTAATATAGGTCAATTAGTAAAAGTACTCGCAGCGACATCGCTATCGATTGAGAAACTTAAGCAGGTAAAGGTATGACGCAATTAAACACACAATTTGGCAAAGTGGCCGTGTTGCTTGGTGGTAACTCCGCTGAGCGCGAAGTCTCACTAAAATCAGGTCAAGCTGTCTTGAACGCATTACAAAATGCAGGTGTTGATGCCATTGCGTTTGATCCAAAAGAACAACCTTTATGGCAATTAAAAGAATTAGCTATCGAACGTGTGTTTATTGCTTTGCATGGCCGCGGGGGGGAAGACGGTACCATTCAAGGCGCACTTGAATTTATGGGCATCCCTTATACCGGCAGTAACGTATTAGGTTCAGCGTTAGCGATGGATAAAGTTCGTTGTAAGCATTTATTTAAATCAGCAGGGTTAAGTACCGCACCATATGCTGTTGTGGATAACAAACGTGGTTTTGATGCTAACGCTATTATGGCTGAGCTTAAAAAAGTAATGGTTAAACCGTCACATGAAGGCTCTAGCATCGGCATGGCGCAGGCAAATAATGCGCAGGAGCTTGATGCAGCACTGGCTGCTGCATTTAAATTTGATAGCCAAGTATTAGTTGAGCAATGGATAACTGGCCGTGAATTTACCGTGGCTATTTTAGGTGATGATGTACAACCTGTAATTGAAATGACCACCCCGAATGGCTTTTATGATTACCAAGCTAAATATCAATCAAATACTACGCAATACCATTGCCCTGCTGATTTATCAGCAAGTGACACGCAAAAGCTGCAAACAATGGCGTTACAGGCGTTTGATTTAGTAGGCGCCAGTGGTTGGGGACGTGTTGATGCAATGCAAGATGCTGAGGGCAACTTTTACTTACTTGAAGTGAATACTGTACCAGGCATGACTGAAAAATCGTTAGTGCCGATGGCAGCGAAAGCAAATGGCGCAAGCTTTGAGCAATTAGTTGTTCGCATTTTAGGGCAAACGCTTTAATATGCCTCCCTTTTTGGAAAAAGCGCAGCAATTAAAACAGCAACTAAATTGGTCGCTGATTTTTGGAGTGAGCTTTTTTCTGGTCGTGGTGTTTAGCTTAGTGCAAATCACCAGCGGCGTAAGGGAGTGGTTGGTAGAGAACAAAGACGCCCAAATTAAGCATTTATCGGTATTAGGTAAACCTCAATATACTGATGAAAAAGCGATTATTGGGGCAATTAAAAAAGCCGACTTATCGAGTTTTTTTGATTTAGACGTTAAACATGTGCAGCATTTGGTACAAGCGCTGCCTTGGGTTGCCACGGCATCGGTACGTAAGCAATGGCCAGACACATTACAAGTGTACGTAGTGGAGCACCACGCGGTGGCAATTTGGAACAGTGATTTATTGCTGAACCAAAGCGGTGAAGTATTTGAAGCGAGTAGCGACAAACTCGTTGAACAACTGCCGCAGCTTTATGGCCCTGAAGGGAGTGAATTAGAAGCATGGGTTGCCTTCAAGCAATTTGATGACATGCTCAAAGTAAACGATTTAAAGTTAACCAGTCTTGCATTGTCTGAGCGGTTTTCATGGCAACTGTGGCTTGATAACGGCATTCGTCTTAAGTTGGGACGTAAAGAGAAAGCTAAACGGGTACAACGGTTTATCGATGTGTACCCGCGGATGGAAAAACGTGCTGATGCACAAGTAGATGTAGTGGATTTACGGTATGATACCGGCCTTGCAGTGAGCTGGAAGCTCCTGGAAGAAGCGCAATTACAAAATAAGAGTAAGGCATGACTAAGTCAGCAGAAAGAAACCTCGTGATTGGATTAGACGTTGGCACCTCAAAAGTGGTGGCCACGGTTGGTGAAATCACCGCAGATAACAAGCTCAGTATTGTTGGGGTTGGCAGCCAAGTATCCCATGGTATGGATAAAGGCGGCGTAAACGACCTTAATTTAGTGTCTGAGTCTATTCGTCGTGCAATCGATGAAGCAGAGCTTATGGCAGATTGCCGTATCAGCTCTGTGTATCTGGGGATTTCCGGTAAACATATTCAATGTCAAAACGAAAGTGGTGTGGTGGCAATTAATAACACCGAAGTTACCGATGAAGACATTGAGAATGTGATTCATATTGCTCGTTCAGTGCCGGTATCTGCTGAGCGTAAAATGCTGCATGCGTTGCCGCAAGAGTACAGTATTGATATGCAAGAAGGGATTAAAAACCCACGTGGTATGAGTGGTGTACGAATGGAAGCCCGTGCTCATATCATCACTTGCTCAAATGATATGGCGAAAAACATTGAAAAATGTGTAGAGCGCTGTGGTCTTGAAGTTGACCAACTGATTTTTACAGCCCTAGCTTCGTGTTACTCAGTATTAACTGATGATGAAAAAGAGCTTGGTGTAGCGGTGCTTGATATTGGCGGTGGTACAATGGATATCACCATTTATATCAATGGTGCGCTGCGTCACTCTGCGGTTATTCCTGTTGCGGGTAATCAAGTGACGGGCGATATTGCAAAAATATTTCGCACACCGATATCACATGCTGAATCACTCAAGGTACAATACGCCTGTGCAAGTAGCCAGATGGCCAGCAGCGAAGAGACAATAGAAGTACCAAGTGTTGGTGGGCGACCTGCGCGATTAATGTCGCGACATACCTTGTCAGAGGTGGTTGAGCCACGCTTTAGAGAGTTATTTGAACTGGCGATGGAAGAAATTCATCGTTCAGGGTTAGCAGACCAAATTGCAGCAGGACTCGTCATAACTGGCGGGAGTGCTAAAATGGCTGGCGCGATGGAAGTGGCAGAAGACATTTTCCAGATGCCAGTAAGAATAGGCAAGCCAATCGGGATGGTTGGTTTGACTGATTATGTAGATGACCCTTCATATGCAACGGCGGTGGGCTTATTACAGTATGGCCGCACAATGCAATCGATGAATGCACAAAAATCGAAACCTGAAGGCGATAACAATTGGTGGAACCGTATTACTAAGTGGTTCCAAGGCGAGTTTTAATACTCAAGTCGGAGAGTAAACATGTTTGATATGATGGAACAACACAGCGAAGAAGCTGTCATAAAAGTAATAGGCGTGGGCGGCGGCGGCGGTAATGCAGTCGAGCACATGGTTAAGCAACAAATTGAAGGTGTGCGTTTTATTGCAGCTAATACGGATGCGCAAGCATTACGTAATTCATCTGCCGATATTACCGTGCAGCTAGGTACGCAGATCACCTCAGGCTTAGGTGCTGGGGCAAATCCTGAAGTTGGCCGAAATTCAGCAGAAGAAGATGCGGAAACTATTCGTGCCAGCCTTGAAGGTGCTGACATGGTATTTATTGCTGCAGGTATGGGCGGTGGTACTGGTACTGGTGCTGCACCGGTTGTTGCTAAAATAGCTAAAGAGCTAGGTATTTTAACCGTTGCAGTAGTAACGCGTCCGTTTGACTTTGAAGGCAAAAAGCGTGCAGCAGCTGCTGAACAAGGTATTAACGAATTGTCAGAAATTGTAGATTCACTTATTACAATTCCTAACAATAAATTGCTTAAAGTTTTAGGTAAAGGGACTACACTATTAGATGCGTTCGCGAAAGCAAATGACGTATTGTTTGGTGCGGTACAAGGTATTGCGGAATTAATTACCCGCTCAGGTTTAATCAACGTGGATTTCGCCGACGTACGTACAGTAATGTCAGCAATGGGTACTGCGATGATGGGCACAGCGTCAGCGTCGGGTCCTGATCGTGCGCAAGAAGCGGCAGAAGCAGCTATCTCTAGCCCATTACTTGAAGATGTTGATTTAACCGGTGCTAAAGGTATCTTGGTTAATATCACCGCCGGTATGGATATCGCGATTGAAGAATTTGAAATTGTTGGTAACCACGTTAAAGCACTAGCATCTGAAAACGCGACAGTTGTTGTAGGTGCTGTGATTGACCCTGAAATGACGGATGAATTACGTGTAACAGTGGTAGCAACAGGTTTGGGCGGTGATCGTCGTCCACAGTTTGGTATTGTTGATAACGGCTTTAAGAAAGCGTCAGGTTCTGATGTAAGTGGTTCAACAGGCCAAACAAGCAGTATGTATGTACCAAGCTTTGCAAGCCAAGGTAGCAGTGATGATGTAACTGCTGCCCCAAGTGTTGAAAAACACGAGTCGAGCATGACAACGCAAAGCAATAGCGGTTTATCAAAAACCAATGAAAGCAGTAAAAAGTCTGAAAAATCAGAAGGTGGTGATTACTTTGACATCCCTGCATTTTTAAGAAAACAGGCCGATTAAGCAAATAAATAAAATTATTTTGCTTGAAAAGTAATCGAATTTGGCAGCTGGTAGTATATGTGATACAATCGGTAGTCTAACTGTAACTATAAGTGAGCGAAGCTATGATTAAACAGCGTACGATTGCAGAAATAGTCAAAGCCATAGGAATTGGACTTCATAAAGGTGAGAAGGTCACAATAACTCTCCGACCTGCGAGCGCAAATACTGGGATTGTATTTCGTCGTGTCGACCTTGATCCGGTTGTTGATTTTGAAACAACGCCTGAAGCCGTTGGTGATACGCAATTGTGTACCTGTTTAACTAACAAAGATGGCGTTCGCTTATCTACGACTGAGCACCTGATTGCAGCGGTAGCAGCAATGGGGATTGATAATTTGATCGTTGAATTAGATAGCTCAGAAGTGCCAATTATGGATGGTAGTGCATTGCCATTCATCTATTTGTTACAAAAAGGCGGCATTGCAGAGCAAAATGCGGCTAAGCGCTTTATTCGTATAAAAGAAAAAGTACGTATTGAAGAAGGCGATAAATGGGCCGAGATCGAACCTTATGATGGTTTTCATATCGACTTTGAAATTGCTTTTGACCACCCGGCAATCAATGAAAGCCGCCAACGTATCGGTTTAGATATCACGGCACAAAGCTTCACTGAAGAAATTAGCCGCGCGCGTACTTTCGGTTTTATGAAAGACATTGAATATATGCATGCTAACAACCTAGCTTTAGGTGGCAGCATGGATAACGCGGTAGTATTGGATGAGTTTAAAGTACTTAATCCTAACGGTCTGCGTTACAGCGATGAGTTTGTTAAGCATAAGATTCTAGACTGTGTTGGTGACATGTTTATGACAGGTCACAACATTTTAGGCAAAATTACTGCCTATAAATCGGGTCATGACTTAAATAACAAGTTACTTCGTAAAATTATGGCAACTGAGTCTGCATGGGAATGGGCTACATTTGATACTCCAGTTACAATGCCAGCACCGGGCCTAGAAGTAGCCACAGCGTAATTACAACCGCTTACTACAGTTATAAAAAATGACGCCATTGAGCGTCATTTTTTTGCCTTAATATTATGGCCTAGATTTTAATTGCAAGCCTAGAACCTTTCTACAATCCCAACAGCTGTTGTAATTGCACCAACTCGGTAATTTTATAAGTAGGCGTGATCCCTTGCGGTAGCTCAAACCCTGGGTGCTGTAACCAGCAGCTATCAATTCCTGCATTTTGCGCACCGAGTATATCGCTGTTTGCAGTATCGCCAACCATTAAGATCTGCGCTTTGTCAGGGTTACCCATTAAATCAAAAGTATGTTGAAAAATTTCCTTCGCAGGCTTTGCTATGCCAACTTGCTCAGAAATAACTAGCCAATCAAACATATCGTTTAAGCCGGTGCGCGCTAAGCGGCGAGCTTGTAATTGCGTAAAGCCATTGGTAATGATACCAAGCCGAGCATGTGGTTTTAGCGCAGTGAGTAACTCTACAGCACCTGGTAAGGGGTGACATATTTCAGCCATCGCGGTTAAAAAATCATCATTGAGTGTTTGAGCGGGCACATTGAGTTTAGCGGCCCATTCACTAAACCGGGTTACCTGTAAGTGTGTTGCCGTTATTTGATTGTCTTGATAAGCAAGCCACAGTGATTTATTGGTTACTTGATAGTGTTGATAATCAGCCTCAGTAAAGTTAACTCCGTAATTGGCAAACATTCTTTTTAAGCCTGCGAAGGCATTGAAGCTGAATAGCGTTTCGTCGGCATCGAATAATACATGGGTATACTTCATTAAACTTCCTTAGCGATAAAGTGCAGGGTGTATAAACGGCGCCATAGCGAGTGTTAAGGCTTGCGTGTAAGTACTTTCACGGGTGGCATGGTGGTTAGTTAATAAACCGATAGCGCCGCCTTGCTGTTTGATATTGGTGGTATTAAATGCATTGTCCATTACATCACCCAGTTCGTTACCTTGTAGCAACGAATCATAAAGACGTTGTGGTAAAGGTAGATTACTACTGCGGCCGATTGCTCGTTGCTGGCTGTTGGCAATCACCACAAATGCAAAGGTTGCTGGGCCATAACTAAATTGCTCTGCACCGCCTTCCATTGCCACGTAAAAGTCGGCTTGATGATGCTGTTGGCAATGTAATACACGATTTTCTGCACCAATACGGGTTTCATCTTCACCGATTGGTTGATCTGGTACTTGTGATGGAGCGTCAACACCTTGGCAGTCAATTGTCATATCAGGATAGTAGAGAGAGAAAATACTGCGTGCGGCATTTATTTTAACTGGATTGTTTGAACCGACAATAATACGTAATGATTGTGCCATGCTGACATCTCCTTTTATGATGAAGTCAGCAGTTTACATAAGCTAGGTATTTCAGCAAGCGTATTTCTTAAATAGGCAAATCAACCGGGGCTAATTCGGCAAGGGCGCGTTTTTTCAAAATAATGTCTTTAATGAGTGGGGTTAACACAAGTTCCATTGCCAAGCCCATTTTTCCACCAGGTACTACAAGGGTATTGATACGTGACATAAAGCTGCCTTCAATCATCCGTAGGTAATACGGAAAATCTACATCATCTATGCCACGAAAACGGATAACCACAAAGCTTTCATCAAGGGACGGAATATCTTTTGCGCTAAAAGGATTAGACGTATCAACCGTTGGAACCCGTTGAAAGTTTATATGCGTGCGTGAGAACTGTGGCGTAATGTGATTAATGTAATCATCCATACTGCGCACAATTGAGCCCATCACGGCTTCGCGAGAGTGACCACGTTCAGAAGTATCGCGGATCAGTTTTTGGATCCATTCAAGGTTAATAATTGGCACCATGCCAATGAGTAAGTCGACATGTTTTGCTACGTCGTGAGCTTCATCAACTACGCCGCCATGCAGTCCTTCGTAGAATAAAATATCAGTGCTAGCCTCTAACTCTTGCCATGGTGTAAATGTACCAGGTAATTGATTGTAAGGGACGGCTTCATCGAAGGTGTGCAAATAACGACGTAACTTACCAGCACCAGTATCACCATAGGTGCTAAACAAGCTTTCAAGTGCGCCAAAGTCATTTGCTTCACGACCGAAGTAACTAATGTGTTTACCTTCTTGTTGCGCTTCACGGACTTTTTTATCCATCTCAGGGCGAGTATAACGGTGAAAACTATCGCCTTCTATAAATGCAGCCTCAATATTAAGACTACGAAATATATGTTTTATCGCGCTTGTCGTAGTGGTAGTACCTGCACCAGATGAACCAGTGATTGCAATAATCGGATGTTTAGCTGACATAATTGTTCTCGTTATTATGGTCTAGTCATTTATAAAGGGCTTAGTAGAGTAGGTCAAGTGACATAGGGAGTTAATTAACGCTATTATAGGCAGAGAATAATAACGAGAGACCCACATGAAATTGATTTCACCTTGGTTAAGTTTAGTTGCCACCTTTGTCACTATCCCTCATATGGCTCTGGCTGCGATGCCAAAGAGCGAAATTTTACTTGCTAAACTTAACACGGAGTATGGCTTACAAGTAAGCCGTATCACCAATAATGATGTTTATAATAATCAACCGTTACTTACTCAAGCCGGTATTTATTTTACCAAAGAAGTACAAACAGATGGGCAAAGCCAAACTGATTTGGCTTTTTACGATTTTAGCAATCAACAAGTCGTTAATTTAACAAATACAGCTGTAAGTGAATACTCTCCTACTTTAACTCCTGATGGTGATGCGCTTTCAGCAATCGTGGTTGAGGCTGACGGTAAGCAAAAATTATGGCAATACCCGTTTGATCATAACGTACCACCGAGTCGCATTTTTGAGTGGATAGAGCCCGTTGGTTATCATGCTTGGGGGCCTAAAAATGATATGGTTATGTTTATTTTAGGCGAACCTCATACCTTACAATACACTCAGGTTACTGCTGCAAAGCCAACAGTTGTTGCGCACAATATAGGGCGTACTTTGACTTTTAACCATACTCTAGGAGTTTACACATTTAGCTACAATAAAGCGCAGCAGCATTGGTTAGCCAGTTATGATCCGCAACAAGCTAGTGTGACTAATTTGTTTCGTTTACCCCAAGATGTACAAGATTACGCATTTAAAGACGCAAATACGGTTATTTATGCAATCGGTAGTCGTATTTATCAACGCCAGTTGGATAGCCCTGAACACGTTTCACTGTGGTTAGATTTAACGCCTTATTGTGATAGTAAGATTACTCGTATGAGCTATTTAGATGAACAGCTCGCTTTTGTATGTAGTATATAATATAAGACTTTTCAGGCTTTTAGCTGTACTGTAGTTTACAGCTAATAGCCTAATGAGGAACAGAATAACTATGTCAGCTAGCCCAGAGCAAATCAACGAGCAGTTAATTGAATTACAATGTCGTAGTAATTTTAGAATTAAAAATATTACTGAGTACATGTTGCCTAAATCAAAAGAAGCTATTTATCTGCATATAGAAGGCGGGCAAGCTAAGTTAGTACTGCGCCCGGCGCTGGAAGTGTTTAGTGATGATTTTAATAACATAGACGGTGTTAGCCGTATTGCAGGCTTTTTCCATAGTAGTGAAATGACTCGCTTCCCGACCCGCATTTTTAAAAGCACCAATCCCATTCATTACGGTATTGGTTTTAAAATGAATAGTGTTGCAGGCGCGAAAGAATTTATTACTCAGCTGGTAAAAATTATCAACGGTTAGGTTCATTTTGATTTCAGTTTGCTTGGGTATAATCGTCCCTAAAGTAAATAAATGGAATTGACTTATGCAACGCTTAATACTCGCTTCAACTGTAGCGGCGAGCTTAGCTGGTTGTGGTTTACAAGCTACTCATAGTGTACCAGCGCCTGATTATACAATTGAACATGACCAGTTCGTTAGCCAGAATGAAGTAATACCAGCAGGGTGCTTTGCACAATTGGTCACTAACCTTAATGGTGATAATACCACTGCCGCAGTGTTTATTGAGTCAGCAAATTCACGTGGCTGCAATAGTGCAAATTATCCGTATCCCGGTGGGGATGAAACACAGATAAGCTACAGTATTGAAAAAATATTACCGGATCACAATTATCAGCTAAAAGTATGTGAAACACGTGATGAAGGAAGTATAGCTGCAGTTTGTGATCAGATAGTGGTTCAGTTTACTAATTTAGACTATCAGTTGGTTGGGGGGGCTGAGCAAGTTCTGTCAATTATTAAGCGCGGTGAATGGTAAGTTTAATATTGCTAAGTTCAGGATTAGTTTAGTAATAACGGCAAACCAGTGGTTTGCCGTTTTTATAAAAATTAACGCTTTAAGAAGCTATTAACAGACGCTAACTCACGTTCTTTAAGTGAGATACAATTATTCACGCTTTCTTCAAGTTTACTTAATGTACGCGCATAACCTGGCTCGTCAGCAATTTTATCCATAAAGAAACTTTGTGTTTTTGCCAAGCTACTAGCGCTACAACCTGAGGTTGTAAAATAAGGTAAGTTAGGCACAAAGAAAGGAGGTAAATTGGCCGCTACTTTATCGTAATTTTCATATACCCAATTGATAAATAAGCTTTCACGAGGCTTACTATACATTTGACCAGACATGATAGTACGCATGTCTGATGCAGTCACATCGTCAGTTAAGCTGTAATTTAGCACCTTGGTTTGTAGTTCAGCACTGCTAAAGTAACTCATTGCGGCAAGCATTTTAGTCCTCACTTGCGGGTCTTTAGTCGTTTTAAAGGTATTTATATAGGCATCAAGTAAGTGTTGATCGCCATGAAATGCCGCTAAGTTTAAGTAAGTTGATGCCAGATATGGGTCTACTTTCTCAGGATTGTTTAAGTAAACACGCGCTTGTGCTTTAGCGGTGTTTATTACGCTTTTGTCTTCTCCGTCAAATCCTAAACGAGCTACCACTTGCGTACGTAATTGTGAAATTGCTGCGTCTTCATCAACTTTGGCCGTTAAACCATATTGCTTAGCTGCAGGCATGATGCTTTTACGAATAAACTCAGGCCACAAGTCGTGGTTGCTTTCATCTTCAAAAGTACGTTTTTGCGCTGCTAAATAGCCAAGTGCAGTGTTTGCAACACGAGGATGTTTATCACTTACGAATACTTCCAGAGTTTGCATTAAGTGGGCTGCTGAAATTACACCAGCATCTAATAATGCATCGGCGGCTGATAGCAATGCTAAGCGCTCGCGTACGGTGAGTACTTCGGCTGCATGCTCAATTAATGAAGCGAATTGTTGGTCGTCCATTACCCAGCGATAATAACCTAAAGCTCCTTGATCTGGGTAAATCCACTCTGGTTCAAATTCAAGCTTAACACTCTGGTTGGCCTTACTCAGTAATACATTAGCGGTTTTGACTTTGTCGCCTGCACCGTATTTTATTGCCACAGGTACATTCCAAAGCTGTGCCGGTGCGTCAACTCCAGCGTTGGTAAAGCGGCTTTGGTTAATGGTCAGTGTTTTACCTTGCTGAGTTACTTTAACAAGCGGAAATGAAGACTGTTCGATGAACGATTTTAATACACCAGCAACATCTTTGTTTGATGCTTTACCAAGTGCTTGCCATAAATCAGCCGCTTCTGCATTCTTATAAGAGAACTCTTTTAAATACGCCTGAATACCTTGTTGGAATGCCTTTTCACCAATCCAATTTTCAACCATGGCTAATACAGAGCTGCCTTTGCTATACGCAAGGCCTAAGCCATCCATAATATCGGCTTCGGTTTTAATTGGTTTCCGAATTGGTTTAGTACTTAAACGTGCATCGAGTGCCATTACATTATTTTGTGGTAAATCTAAATGTGATTCAAACTCAGGGTTTAATTGAGCGGTGATTTTGGCCGCCATCCAGCTCGCAAACGCTTCATTTAGCCATAAGTCATTCCACCATTTCATGGTGACTAAGTTACCATACCATTGGTGAGCAAGTTCATGAGCAATAATCGATACATTACGCTGCTTTTTACTGCGCGTAGCCGTGGCTAAATCTAGCAGTAAAATATCTTCACGGTAGGTAACTAAACCAGCATTTTCCATTGCGCCAAATGGAAACTCTGGTACAGCGACAGAATCCAGCTTTTTATAAACGTAGGGGATCCCAAAATAATCCTCAAGGGCTGCTAGCACTTTTGGCATTGCTTGCTCGGCATATTCGCTTAAATGAATTTTACCTTGCGGCGTGATCACGCGTCCTGGAATAGGCATACCTTTGACTTCACGCTCTTCAAATGGACCCACAGCCATCGCCACCAAATAGGATGGAATTGGCGGCGTTTTATCAAAATAGTGAGTGGTCATCTCACCCGTTTTTGTGGTTTTTAGTTCAGGGGTGTTGGCATACACTTTTTGTGAACTTGGCGCTGTAATCGTTAATTGAAATGGGATTTTGTAACTTGGTTCATCAAATACCGGAAATGCACGGCGGGCATCGCTCATTTCAAACTGGGTAAATAAATATGGCACACCTTGATCTAAGGTTTTATATAAGCCCACACTTTGGCGGTTATAAGGTGCGGTAAAATCAATTTTTAGGGTATACTTTCCTGGTTGGATTTGTTCAGCGCAACTGAACTTAACCTTGCCAGTTTTAAGCATTTCAGTACTTAAATCGCAGTTTTCATCCCCCAGCAACTTTGCCATTTGTGCTGCGTAGTCAACACCGTTCAGTTCGATATAGCTAGTTGGTTTTAGCACTTCAAGAGCTATTTCGGTCATACCGGAAAATGTATCTTGGGCTGGATCTAGAGTTAAAGAGACGTGTTGAGAGCTTGGTTTGGCAAGTTTTTCGATAACAAACTCATTAGCATGGGCTGAAATAACAGCAACGGCCACACTCAGAGTCAGTAAGCTTTTAATAAACATAGAGCACCTGGATTTTTCTTGTTAGAAGTTATGTACCAAAGCTTCAAAAAAGTACTTTGGCAGCGTCTTTCCTATCCTAGCAGTTTTTTATCAATGAGTAACAAATTTGTCAGACTGCGTGACGTTGCACAAAGCGGGACCAGTGGATGTGAGGGTTGATCACTCTGAGCTGCTGGGTGATCTGATTTAGTTGCGTTATATCATTAAACTCGTGCTGGTCATATTCATTAAAGCCGAGCAAATAGTTAAAGGCATCTTTATTATTTGCTTGCATAGCATAAATACGAATTTGCTGTTCAAAGTTAAGCCGTAAGCTACTGATCGCCGTTTTCATACCGAGTTGATCAATACTGGGAATATCACACTTTTGTAAGTACCCGGCACGCTCCCCTTCACCGGAGAACCAAATACGCACTTTCTCACTGTAACGACCTGATTTTGAAGGTAAGTCAAATAGTAAACGAGTGTGATTTTGTTGTTTTACTAAGGCGATATAGTCATTTAAACCGGCATCAAACAGGGCTTGATGAATAGGCACAATACGAGCCTTAATTTTACCGTGAGTATGAAAATGAAAACAAAATACATGTTGGTGTTCAACGATGTCATCCAGTTGCAAATGACCAATTTCGTCACTGTAGGCACCGCTATAATAGGCGATTAATGGCAGCCAAAAATGCCAATGTTTTGCTTGTTCACGAGGGAGGCGTTGATCACCATAAATATAGCCATGGTAAAGCGTATGTAATTCCATAGCGGAAAAAGGGCGACGACCAAGATGGGATTTCAACGTAATACCCTGAAAGTAAATATGTGCGTTAGTTTATAGCAAATAAACCAACGCAGTAAAGCAATGTTAAATAATGCTTATTCGCTTAACGCGCGTGCTAATCCAACTGGTTCGATTTCAACACAGACTTGATCGTCATTCCAGTTTAGGCCTACAAGTGCATCATCTTCTTTAAGGTCTTCAACCCAATCATCTAAAAATTCATCTAAGGTAATTTCAAGCGGACTGTAATCAGCCCATTCTTCTTTACACTGGGCCTTTGCCGTAGCTTCACTTTCCCATAATAGCAGTACATCGGTGTTTTCAAATTGGTTAGAATCACAAACCACAAAACCGCCATCTTCAGCACCGAGTGCCCATAGTTTTTCACTTAGGCGTACTTTTTCTACAAAACTAACTAGTTCTGATTCTATTTCGATATCACTCATGTGTTTACCCTTAATATTAAATTCGAGGATTAGTTTGCTGTGCGACAGTATGTTGACTGTATGAACGGTGAAACTCAATTAAGTTACTAAATAGAGTCAGATCAACCAGCTCACGAAAGCAAATCCAATCAAGTAAGCAGTATAAACTGATGTGCATACCCAAACCACCTCAAAATGTAAGTTTCAGTTGGAATTAAAAGTGATTTAGGCAAGGCATTGATTGCAAGTAATAGTAGATCTATTGTTAAAATCAATAACGCAGTATAAATCGCTTTTAAACCAACCCGTTGGGCGTTTCACAGGCACTTACTCTCAGCGTTGTTACTTTTTAAAAGGGACATTCTTGCAAAGTAACGCCTTGATATTAAGCACCTGTGAAACGCTGAATTCTGCATCTTGGGGTGGTTTGGGTATAATTATTCACAGCTTTTAAATTCATGATCAGTTCAATGACTATTTAAATAGCTTAATGTTTCAGCAATGCGTTCGTTTTGGAGATTAAAAAATAATTTATCTTGTGTGGAATCAAAGCCAGAGCGTTGGCACAATAACAGTTCAACCCGCGAATCATTGCAGCCATTAATAGTGCTAAGTAAGTGCTCCTGTTGCCAGCTAAGGCGAGGGTGAGCATGCTGCTCAAGTAAAAAACGGATAATGTTATTCGAATCAGCAAGTGTGTGCTGCTTGGTGATTAGCACCGGAATTTTACGGGCAGGGTTGTTTTTGATCATTAATTAGCGATCGTGCTCAGCGAAAATATTGAGATTGATAAACCCCAATTCGCAGTTATTTAACAATGCCCAAATACGAATGCGGCGTACAAATGGTGAGGTTGTTGAGCCTAATAACTGCATATGCTTACCTGTGACATAAAAATAAAGCCGCAGAGGCGGCTTTATTCACATTAGTTGAAAACTAACATTATTCTGAGCGGCTGGTTACTTCAAGTAAGTGGTAGCCAAACTGAGTTTGCACAGGGCCTTGTACCTGATTTATTGGTGCAGAAAAGACCACTTTATCAAATTCAGGAACCATC
Organism: Pseudoalteromonas sp. S1727; assembly: GCF_005886375.1. Taxonomy (NCBI): domain Bacteria; kingdom Pseudomonadati; phylum Pseudomonadota; class Gammaproteobacteria; order Alteromonadales; family Pseudoalteromonadaceae; genus Pseudoalteromonas; species Pseudoalteromonas sp. S1727. The sequence continues at coordinate 12,941 of NZ_PNDT01000067.1, read as the reverse complement.
ATACCTGGGCCAAATTCACCTAGCGCACCACCATCTTGGCCAGAAGGGCAGTTAGAATGTGCTTTTGCTAATTCAGCAAAGTCTTCACCTTGCTCAATCTTGCTTTTTAAATCTAAGCACTGCGCTTCGCTGTCTACTAATATGTGTCTTGCACTTGCCACTGTCATAAAATCTCCCGTTTAAAATGGTGTTTTTTTAATCAAACCTGTGGTTATTCTAGTCTAATACTATCGTCTTGTACCAGTATTTATTTAAATATCTGAAATTGCTTGTTCAACGGCTTTCACCATTGCCTCTGAATTTGGTTTAGCTTTGCTATTAAAACGTATGATCTGTTTACGATCTGCAGAGACAAGGTATTTGTAAAAGTTCCAATTTGGTGAACTGGTCTGGGCATTCAAATGCTTAAAAATAGGGTTGGCGTTACTCCCGCGTACTTCGCTGGTTGCAAACATTGGAAACGTAACCCCATAATTGATAAAGCACACTTTTGCAGTGTCTTTTTCATCGTCTTCTTCTTGAAAGAAATCATCTGATGGAAACCCCAAGATCACTAAACCTTGCTCTTGGTATTTTTGATACAGCGCCTCTAACCCTTCAAACTGTGGAGTAAAGCCGCAGTTGCTAGCAGTATTAACGATTAATAGTGGTTTGTTTTTAAACTGGCATAGATTAATGCTCTCTTTAGAGCGTAATTTACGCATATTGACATTGGTAAAGTCATCACACTGTGCTGAGGCTTCTAATGTCGCTGGAGTGGTTGCGGCATTTAGGTAGATGCTACTAAATAATGCGGTACAGAATAATAATTTTTTAAACATAGTGATTCCTAGCTGGTGGTTATATACCCGAACCACCTCAAGATACACGTTTCAGTTGGAATTAAAAGCGACTTAGGCAAGGCATTGATTGCAAAGAATGGTTGTTCCCTTGTTAAAATCAATAACGCAGTATAAATCGCTTTTAAACCAACCCATTGGGCGTTTCACAGGTACTTACTCTCAGTGTTGTTACTTTTTAAAAGGGACTGCCATTATTGCAAAGTAACGCCTTGATATTAAGCCCCTGTGGAAACGCTGAATTCTGCATCTTGAGGTGGTTTGGGTATAGCTGATACGTTATTATCAACATTACTGATCAATAACCATAACAAACTTAATGACAACTCGATTAGCGACTAGCAATGATTTACCGGCCATCGTTGCAATTTATAATGAAACCATTGCCAGCAGAATGGTTACCGCTGACACCGAAGAGGTGACAGTAGCACAAAGACAAAGCTGGTTTGATAGCCATACGCAACTTCGGCCAATATATGTGTATGAGCAAGATGAAAAAGTGGTTGCATGGCTCAGCTATAAATCGTTTTATGGCAGACCCGCTTATGACGGCACTGTTGAGATCAGTATTTATATTACTGGCCGCGCACAAGGGCAAGGGCTTGGTAAGTATTTACTCGAATTTGCACAGACGCAGGCTAAGCAGTTAAATATTAAAGTGTTACTAGCATTTATATTTAGTCACAATATTCCCAGCATTAAACTGTTTGCGGCCTTTGAGTATCAACAATGGGGAGAACTCCCCAACGTTGCTATTATGGATGGTAATCACTACAGCTTAACCATATTAGGCAAGCATATTTAAGAAAATGACCTTTTTGATTATGTGAATACAGAAAATTTAGGCTACGCTTTCATCAGGTTAAGTGGGTGAAAGTGTGGTCAAAATAGTGCGAAAAATATTAATCGTTGATAGCAGTAGTGTTTTAGCTATGCGAATAAAAGTATTGCTAGAATTAATTGGCTGCGAAGTTGAATTAATCCATTTTTCAATGTTAAAAGAGTGCCCCGCGTTGAGTTCTTACGATCTCGTGGCTATAGCACATGGCGTGCCAGTAGCTACTGCAAGTTTATTAATTGCAGAGATCAAAGTCGAGCACGTGGTACTTCTTGCACCAAAAGTTGAAAACAACGAGCAACTGTCTTTATTCAGTGAACTTAACCGGTTGGTGCCAAATGCGATTGTCATTTATCCCTTCTTCTCAAATAAAGAAATTAGCAGCTTATTAGAGCAAGCTCTAGAGCTTGGCACTGATACTACGTTGCAATTACCGACAGTATTACTGGTTGATCATATTCCTGAGCGGCTTGAAAAAGTAGCGAATAGCTTGTTAGGCGCTCATATCAAAACTATTACCGCTAACAGTATTAGCGCTGCAATTAGCCAAGCACAAGGGCATGATATTGATTTGCTATTGAGTGACTTTAGTTTACCTGATGGCTCCGGTATTGATGTATTTGTCACCCTCAAAGCACATTACCCACAATGCCGTTGCTTGCTTTTTACTTCAAAGCCAAATCAAGTTTCTATGATTGAAGCGATCCGCCAAGGTGTTGAAGACGTGTTAATAAAGCCAATTAATGAAAATATGCTACTGCAATCTGTACATAAACTCTGGCAAACGGAATTATTAAAACGTCATAACATTGAATTGGTTGAGCGCTTACAAGATACCGTTGATGCACTCATCGAAAAAGATAGTCTACTGCGAGTTATTTATAAACATACCCCAGATCCTATCATGCTATTTGCAAGAAATGGTGAAGTCATTGAAGCAAATGACGCCTGCTCTAAACTTTTTCGACTTTCAGCAAAAGAGCTTCAGAGCTGCTCTGTGTTTACTTTATTAGATGAAACATCAGCAGAAAAAATTAAGGATAAAGTGGTCACTTTAAATCAAAATCGGCAATTTAGCTGTGACGTGCATCTACCTTTGGAAGCCGGTGAAGGCATCCCTTTGGTTGGCTCGTTTAATGAGATTGATCATCATGGTGAAATTGCGCTGGCTGTTATTTTTAAAAACGTTACTCATCTAAAACACAAAGAAGATCTCTTACTAGAAGCGAAAGATATGCTGGAAGAGCAAGTCAGAGCACGTACCTCGCAATTGGAACATGCTAAAAATGTTGCTGAAGCGGCTAATCATAGTAAGTCAGAGTTTCTTGCCAATATGTCTCATGAATTGCGTACCCCAATGCATTCAATCTTAAGTTTTGCTCGCTTTGGTTTAGATAAGCTTAGCAAAGGGGATATTGCGGTGGAAAAGTTACAAAAATACTTATCACGTATTGAGTGCAGTGGTGAAAGATTACTTTCATTACTTAATAATTTGCTCGACTTATCAAAATTAGATGTGGGCAAATTTCCCTTTAATCCGCGTCCGCATAATCTAACGAACATAATTAAAACCAGTATTGATGACGTCTCTGGTACTGCGATGGAAAAAGAGATAGACATTCAGTTTGTGCCACCAAGCTCGCCTGTCATGATTGACTGTGATGAAGAGCAAATAAATCAGTTATTACGAAATATATTAGGCAATGCATTGAAATTTAGTGAACCACGTAGCTGCGTTGAAGTGGTTTTAACGACTAATCAACAAGCGCAAGCTGTTATTGAAGTCATCGACAGTGGTATTGGTATACCTGACGATGAGCTTGAGCATGTGTTTAGCAAGTTTGTACAAAGCAGTAAAACGAATAGCGGTGCTGGGGGAACTGGCTTAGGTTTAGCGTTATGTCGAGAGTTTGTTTCGCTACATAAAGGGGCGATATCAGCGCATAACAATAGTTCAGGTGGGACTACAATTAATATCAATTTGCCATTAGAGGTAAAACTTTAGTCAAACATAAATAAATTACTTGTTCGTACTGGTAAGTGCCTTTTTTACGACTAAACTATTAATGTTAATTAAGAAATGGACGACAATTATGGCTTTGACAAGAATATTGGCGGTTGATGACGAACCTTTTAATTTAGAAATTATTGAAGAGATATTACTCGATTTGGATTTTGAATTAAAAATGGTAGGCAGCGGCTTTGAATGTTTGAGTGTGGTAGAAGACTTTGCACCGCAAGTTATTTTACTTGATGTGAGCATGCCGCAAATGAACGGCTATGAAGTATGTAGAAAACTGAAAGCGAATCCTAGCACAGCTCATATCATTGTTATGTTTGTTTCAGCTCGAGGCACTGTTGAAGAGCGTATGGAAGGTTATGCGGTAGGAGCCGAAGACTATATTGTTAAACCGTTTGGCCACGATGAATTAAAATCAAAGCTGAACATTCTTAATCAAGTATTAATTGAAAAAGAGTCGCTAGAACAGCAGGTTGAAGATGCAACCTCAACCGCTTTTAATGCTATGGCAAATAGCTGTGAGATGGGATTAATCGTTAATTATATTGAAAGCATAGGTATGATTAACAATACTAAGGCGCTTGGTGAGGCTTTAGTCAATTGCTTAAAGTCGTTTGATTTACAAAGTAATGTTGAGTTTAGAACGATTCCTGATGCTCCTGAGCATTTTTCTCTAACAGGTGTGTGCTCGCCAATTGTAATTGAATTGTTTGATATGCTTAAACATAAAGGGCGATTGCATGAATTTTCTCATCGCATATTGGTTAATTATGAATTAATTAGTTTATTGATTTTAAATATGCCAGATCATGATCCTGATAAGCATGGACGAATTCGTGATCATGTTTGTTTTATTGTTAGTGTGACCGAGCAACAGCTGCGAGCAATTATGATCCGTGCAGCTTTAGAGTTGCAACAAACTAAACTAAATAATGCCATAACGATGGTTAATAGTAAGTTTCATGGCTTAATTGATTTGCTGAATGAAAATCGTAAGAATAGTGAAGCGGTTTTTAAACGCTTACAAGAAGAACTGGAAGATAAGATCCCATCAATGGGATTAGATGAAGATCAGGAAATTTTTATTTATCAAAAGGTCGATCAAACTATCCAGAACTCAGTTGCCCGAGAAGAGTCTGTTAAGGAGGTGAAGGCTGCTTTTCATGAAATAGAGCAAGATCTATCAACTTTACTAAGTAAGTAAATTTACTCGCGATAATTGACTTTATGCGTCTCGTGGTAAGCCTTTTTCTACAATACGTATTAAACGGGCGGTTTTGCGTAATAACTTATCATGCTTAGCGCGTTGTTGCGCAAGCGCCCAATCGATATGCTCGATGACCATAGCACTCGATTGTGTGCGAATAACATTGAGTGTATCAACAATGCTTTGGCTAAATGCTGCATTTCCTAATCCCACCGCAATATTGCGACGCCAGCGCTGATGGCCAATGCGACGAATTGGGCTGCCTTCGGTATTCTTTAAAAAAGTGGCTTCGTCCCAACTAAATAGCTCGAGTAGATCTTTATCTTTTAACTGCTTGCGTGGGTGAAAATCTGCTTCATCTGTGATTTGCCCATAGCGATTCCACGGACAAACGAGTTGGCAGTCATCACAACCATAAATACGATTACCAAGTAGTGGCCGATATTGTTCAGGTATAGAGCCTTGTAGCTCAATGGTTAAGTAAGAGATGCATTTACGCGCATCAACCACATAAGGCTCAACAATGGCACCAGTTGGACATAAGGTAATACACGCAACGCATTTCCCACAACCTTCAAACTCATTTGGTTTATCAATGGGTAGTGGAATATCAACAAATAGCTCCCCTAAAAAAAACCAAGAGCCAGCTTCTTGATTAATCAATAAGCTGTGTTTGCCTTGCCAGCCTAGCCCTGCTTTTTCAGCCAGTTGTCGCTCAAGTACCGGCGCTGAATCAACAAAAGGGCGAAATCCCAATTGATCAACATGCTGCTCAATTTTTTGACCAAGCTGCTTGATGCGATTGCGCATCAGTTTGTGGTAATCACGGCCAAGGGCATAGCGACTAATATAGGCTTTATTAGTATCTTTGAGGGTTTTAGCAAAGCTTGCATCGGGGGGCAGGTAATTCATTTTTACCGAAATAACTCGTACAGTGCCTGGTACGAGTTCAGCGGGGCGCGCACGCTTCATACCATGGGCGGCCATGTATTCCATCTCACCGTGATAGCCTAAATCAAGCCAACGTTGTAGTTGTGCTTCATGTTTGCTCAGATCAATATCAGTGATTCCGACTTCACTAAAGCCAAGTTCTAAACCCCACTTTTTTATATCTAAAGCAAGTTGTTTGTAATCAGAAGTTAGGTTAGTCACACGGGCACATCATGGTTAAAAGTCGCTGCGTAATTTAGCATATTACGCAATTAAGATCACGATAGGTTATACAAAGCGCTGTAATTGCTGCTGTGTTTTTTCGCTTAACCGCTGAGACTGTTGGCAGTCAGTAACGGCGATATCGATTTGTGATTTGGCTTGACTGCCCAATGCAACGATTTGCTCAACTGATTGGTGGGTTTGGTTTTGTGTTTGCTCAAGTAGATGCACGGCATGCACAATTTGCTGCAATTGTTGTTGGTTCTGCTCAAACTCAATTAACCGCTCCGTGAAACCATGGGAGGTATTGCTGATAGTGGCTTCTGCATTGTGTGAATAATTAACGAGTTGTTCTGATTCTTTATTTGTTTGGTTGACTAAGGAATCCATTTGATTGATGAAATCGCTGATCTGGCGAGTTGCATCGCTTACTTTAACTGATAATGTTCTTACTTCATCGGCAACAACAGCAAAACCACGACCCGCTTCACCAGCGCGAGCAGCTTCTATGGCTGCATTTAGAGCCAGCAAATTCGTTTGATCTGAAAATTCTTCGACCATTTTTAGGATGCTGCGAATATTGTCACTGTTTTGTTTCAAACCTAAGATTGTTTCTGAAAAACTGCTTAACACATGACTAATCGACTTAACTTGGCTAACGAGTTCAGTTAGTTGCTGTGCCGAGTGAGTTACAAAGTTTACATGCTCACTATTTACTTGATGGACACTGTCGGTGTTACTCACAATGCTTTGCAAACTATCGGTTATTTGATTGCTGGCAGCGGTGATTGTTTGGCTAAAGTCGATTTGTTGTTCGCTTAATTGTGCAGTGTGTTGCATTGATACGGTCACTTGATTATTACTCTGTGCACTGGCTTGGGCACTTTGATAAATAGTGCCTAATAACTGACTCAAATGCTCCGTAAAAATATTGTATTGCTGACTAACGTCGCGAAACTCATCAAAAGTAAATTGAGGTAATTTTGCAGCTAGATTGGCATCTTCGTGATTTATTTTAACTAATGTATCGCGCATAGCTTGCACAGGACGCACAATTAGAAAGCGCATATAAAAAATGGTGAAGGCAAAGCCGCTAATAATGATAAAGGTTAGAACCCAAAAAATCCCAGTGTTGGCGCCTTGCTCATTAAGGCTTTGATATAACCAAATTAGGGTAACGGCTTGAAAAGCGAAAACAAAGCTCAGGTTACCAATGATTTTTCGCGTTAAAGTAAAAAATAAGCTTTGTTCAATAAAGTTATAAATACGCATATACCCACTCATTAGTCGCCCGCTTGGCTGTTGCATCTGTTTTTACTCAGTATCGTTCAAATTCACTTTAATTCAAGAATATAGGACGAACTGTAGTATCTTATACAGTAGGCTCAAAGTGAGTTTAAAATCATTTTAGTGTTACAAGGGTAGTTGGTAAAAATACCCTCTACGCCATAATTAAGCATTAATTCTATATCTTCCTGTTTATCAACTGTGTATGCATAAACTTGTAAACCACGTTGCTTAGCGTCAGCAACAAACTCATGATTAATGAAGTTTTTATCAATATGAATACTTGAAGCATGTAAACGTTGTGCGAACTCTGCATAGTTGATTGGAATAGAGGCTGTTAAAGCGCCAATTTTGACCCATGGTAACTTTTGTTTTAACCACATGAGTTGATGGTGATCAAATGAAGAGACTAAAAGGTTCTCCCGCGACAGTTTGTTAACTGCAATATTTGCTTCAATCAACTCAACAAACTTATCCAGCGAAAAGGTGTGTTTTAATTCAAGGTTCAATAATGTTTTATTACCAACCCAGTCAATGGTTTGCTGTAAAGTAGGGACGCACTCGTTATTACCAGCATCAAAACATTGAATTTGCTCTCGAGTAAGTTTATTGACTTTACCGCGGCCGCTGGTGGTGCGATCTAACCACGTATCGTGGATAATCATGTAATCATCTAAACAACTTTGCACATCAACTTCAATCCCATCAACTTCTATATCAACAGCAGCTAAAATCGCACTTTGAGTATTTTCAGGGTACGTACCGCTGGCGCCGCGATGAGCAAAAACTTTTATCATAATGTGTGTTTCCGAGTAACTGACCATGTTTCATACAATGCTGCACTGATCACCATAGTACCACCCAGTAAGGTTAGCAGTGAAGGTTGTTCATGCAACAATAAAAATGCTAAAAATGTGCCATACAGAGGCTGCAAACAAGAAATAAGCCCCGCAGTCGATGCGGATAAATATTGTAAACTTGCCGCAAATAAAGAATGCGGAGTTGCAGTAAATATAACTCCTGCAACGAGTAACAGGCCCAAGTCACGGGTGGATACATTAAGCACTGGTACTTCTACAAAAGTAGCTAATAAAATACTTGCCACTAACGTTTGATAAAACATGGTTTGTGGCCCGCCATACTGGCTAAAATAGCGTTTGTGAACAATATTTCTAAACGCGAAAAAAAACGCCGAAACCACCCCAGTTATCACCCCTAAAGTGATGTCATTACCCATATTTGCATTGGGGATCAGTAAATAGATCCCAGTTATTACTACACACGCACTGAGCAAATCGTTTACTTTAGGTTTTTTGCCATTAAAAAAAGGTTCAATAAAAACGGTTATTACTGGGTAGGTAAAAAACGCAATCATACCCACTGCAATGCCAGCCATTTGCATACCAGCAAAATAGGTTACCCAGTGTATGCCGACAGTCGCCCCTAAAAATAGCGCAATGAGGTAATCTTTCCTGCTATTGAGTTTAATTGCTTTCTTTTGCCATAGCAGTAAAAGCAAAATAGCTACACCTGCAATGGCGGCACGATATACCGTAATATCTAGTGCATTTAAGTTAATTAGCTTGGCAAATAATGCTGTACCACCAAACAGTAATACGGCGATGTGGAGATAAATTAAACTTTGCTGCTGAGCTTGCATCTAGACCTCTTTTAGACTGGTAAATACTAACATTTCAGATGTTATAAACAGGCTTGTTTTTGTAGCATTTTGTATCTTTATTAATGACAAAAGTCAGTTTTATTGATGACAATTTACACTACACTAAGCCAGCTTTAAAAGAGATAGTTAACATATTAAGTTGACTTGAGGTTGGTTATGAATATTGCAGCATGGGTAAGTTTTACATTTTTATCTTACGCCTTAAAGTCATTACCGCTTGGTGTGGGCTATAGTGCAAAGCAATTAGAGCAAACGCATTAGCTGATGGTGATCCCTTGTCACCGAAAGAGCGCAAAGCATTACAATTAGCGGGTGAAGGCTTGAAAACCGTTGATATCGCCGCTAAATTATATTTAAGCGAGGGCACGGTGCGTAATTATCTATCCGATGCGATTGCCAAACTCAATGCCAGTAACCGAGTCGATGCGGCACGTATAGCTAAACAAAAGGGCTGGTTATAGGCTTTTTTAGTCGATTTAAAGTAACTAAATTGGCTTTCTTAAAAGTTTCATAGCTTTTGCCTGTCTCATTGATCGGTTATGGGTTAAAATAACATCATAACCAATTAACAAGATAGTGAATGTCAAACCAAGATCCTAATCTCAGTCGAGAACAAGAAAAGTACGAAAACCCTGTCCCAAGTCGTGAGTTTATACTTACTCACCTAAAAGAGTGCGCTAAACCAGCTAACTTCCATCAGTTATGTGAAGAGTTGGCTGTAAACGATGATGAGCGCCAAATTGCGTTTAAGCGTCGCTTACGTGCTATGGAGCGTGATGGTCAACTATTCTTTAATAAATTTAAATGTTACGCCTTAATTGATGAAGCAGGGCTTGTTAAAGGTAAAGTAATAGGTCACCGCGACGGGTTTGGCTTTTTAGAAGTCGAAGGCGAAAGTAAAGACTGGTTTATTGCCAAGCATCAAATGAATATGGTGCTCCATGGCGACATCGTCTTGGCTAAAGGTAGCAAACGCGGCTCAGGTGGTAAATGCGATGCGCGCATCATTAAAGTATTGCCTAATGAACGTGCCCCCATTGTTGGCCGTTACTTTGTTGAACATGGTATTGCTGTTGTTGTCGCGGAAGATCCGCGTATTACACAAGATATTATAATTTTGCCTGGTAGTGAAAATGGCGCTCGGCATAACCAAATGGTGCAAGTGCAAATTACTCAAAACCCTAGCCGTAATATGAATGCGGTGGGAAAAATTATCGATGTATTGGGTGAACATTTAGCACCGGGTATGGAAATCGAAGTAGCACTGCGTAATCATGATATTCCTCATGTTTGGCCTGAAGCGGTTGAGAAGCAGGTTGAGCATTTAGGTGAGTTTGTCGAAGAAGCCGACAAGCAAAACCGAGTCGATTTGCGCGATTTACCCCTAGTGACGATTGATGGCGAGGATGCTCGCGATTTTGATGATGCCGTGTACTGTGAGCCTGTTGAATCGGGTGGGTGGCGTTTGTGGGTTGCGATTGCAGATGTATCGCATTATGTAGGAATGAATACTCCTCTCAATGCCGAGGCAATCCAGCGCGGTAACTCAGTGTATTTCCCTGAGCAAGTTATTCCTATGTTGCCAAAAGTTTTATCCAATGGCTTATGTTCATTAAACCCAAAAGTTGACCGTTTATGTATGGTCGCAGAAATGCTGGTATCAGCTGAAGGCAAACTATCAGGTTACCGTTTTTATGAAGCGGTGATGAACTCACACGCGCGTTTAACCTACACCAAAGTAAATGCCATTTTACAAAACGATGAAAAACTACGTACTGAATACGCAGCCGTCGTGCCTCATTTAACTGATTTACAGCAAATGTATATGGCATTAAAGGCAGCTCGCCAAGAGCGTGGCGCGATTGAATTTGAAACCCTCGAGACCCGCTTTGTTTTTAACGCCCAGCGCAAGATAGAGTCTATCGTGCCAGTAGTACGTAATGATGCGCATAAGCTGATTGAAGAGTGTATGATTCTGGCTAATGTATCAGCGGCTAAAATGCTTGAAAAACATGAGGCGAGCGCACTCTATCGTGTGCATGCGGAACCTGATGGTGAAAAACTGGGGAACTTTAGACAGTTTTTATCAGAGTTGGGTATCGAATCTACCCTGAGTGACGAGCCAACACCAAAAGAGATCACTCACGTATTAGCTAAACTTGGCGATCGCCCTGATGCTGAATTGATCCAAACTATGTTACTGCGCTCAATGAAGCAAGCTGTTTATCAGGCCGAAAATATTGGTCACTTTGGTTTGTCATTGGATGAATACGCGCATTTTACTTCACCTATTCGTCGCTACCCTGATTTAGTGGTACATCGCGCGATTAAAGGTATTTTAAAAGCGCAGGGCATGGTGACATCGGGTGCTTATGTCTACAGTGATGAAGAAGTTGCACAACTAGGTGAGCAGTGCTCAAACACTGAGCGTCGTGCCGATGATGCAACGCGTGAAGTGGCCGATTGGCTCAAGTGCGAATACATGCAAGATCATGTGGGCGACGAGTTCGAGGGAGTGATCTCTTCGGTGACTAACTTTGGTCTGTTTATTCGCTTAGCTGATTTGCAAATTGATGGTTTAATTCATGTCACGAATCTCGGCGATGAGTACTTTCAGCATGATGGCGCGAAGCATTGCTTAATTGGTGAACATTCTCGTAAGGTTTATCGTTTAGGCGATAAAGTGACGGTTCAGGTTGCGTCAGTAAGCTTAGATGAGCGCCGCATTAACTTAACCCTTGACGGTAATGGCGAGCAAGATAGATACGCGCGCCGTCGTGGTGATGCAAAAGGACATCGCCCAGCAAGTGTTCGTTCGCAATTAAAACGTGGCAAAATACCAGGTAAAAAAGCGGATGAAACCGCCACTTCTGAGCGTAAAGGCGGTGCTGAGCAGAGAAAACCAAAGCCAAAAAAAAGCAGTGCCAGTAGAGGCAAAAAGAAGCCCGCAGGGAAGTCAGCTGCAGCAACGACTACAACAGCAAAAAAACCGAAGAAAAAGGCAGTTAAAAAGCCAAAGAGACCCGGCAAAAATGCCCGTAAAAGTACTAGCTCAGGAGCAAAGAATACGTGAGTAATGAATTAATTTATGGCTTTCACTCAGTTGAAGCGATTTTAGCAAGTGAACCCGAGCGTTTTATTGAAATTTATGCTCTTAAAGGGCGCGATGATAAACGCTTATCTCCGGTTATTGAGGAAGCGCGTAAATTTGGTATATCAGTACAATTTATGCAGCGTAAAGCGCTTGATAACAAAGCAAAGGGTGAGCAGCATCAAGGTATTATCGCAAACGTTAAAGCGGCACCTACGTTTAATGAAAAAGATTTGGATGTTATTATTGCTCGCGAAGACACGCCATTTCTATTGGTGTTAGATGGTATTACAGATCCACATAATTTGGGGGCTTGCTTACGTAGCGCTGATGCAGCTGGCGTTCACGCTATCATTGTACCAAAAGACAAATCTGCTAAATTAAATGGTACTGCACGTAAAGTAGCCTGTGGCGCAGCTGAAACAGTACCGCTGATCCAGGTTACAAACCTTGCGCGTACTCTGCGTGAAATTAAAGACGCAGGCGTGTGGGTAGTTGGCACTGCTGGCGAAACAGATACTCATGTATTCGATGCTAATCTAACCGGCCCAATGGCAATTGTAATGGGCGCAGAAGGCGAGGGCATGCGCCGCTTAACCCGTGAACACTGTGATGTGCTCGTTAAAATTCCAATGGCCGGCACCGTATCAAGTTTAAATGTTTCGGTAGCAACGGGCATTTGTTTGTTTGAAGTACTACGCCAGAGAAACGCAACACAAGCTTAAGAAGTTTTAAGCTTGTAGCCGTCAGCCGTCAGTTTAAGATCAAGTAACTTATTGACACGTAAGTTAATACGAGCAAAATCTCTAGCTGATAGCTGATAGCT
>NZ_PNDT01000066.1:0-3024 GCF_005886375.1 Pseudoalteromonas sp. S1727 | reverse complement strand
GATAGAGTTTAGTATTCAATATTAACTTCTGGCGAAGTTAAACTGTCACGAAACAAAGACCCGTTTGGGTTGTATGGTTAAGTGACTAAGCGTACACGGTGGATGCCTTGGCAGTTGGAGGCGATGAAGGACGTATTAACTTGCGATAAGCTTAGTCGAGCTAGTAAAAAGCACTTGAGACTAAGATTTCCGAATGGGGAAACCCACCTGCTTGCAGGTATCGTTAACTGAATACATAGGTTAACGAGGCGAACGCGGAGAACTGAAACATCTAAGTACCCGTAGGAAAAGAAATCAACCGAGATTCCGGAAGTAGCGGCGAGCGAAACCGGAACAGCCCTTAAGCTTATAATGTGTTAATGGAAGGCTCTGGAAAGTGCCACGATACAGGGTGATAGTCCCGTACATGAAAATGCATTTTAAGTGAAATCGAGTAGGTCGGAGCACGTGAAACTTTGACTGAATATAGGTGGACCATCATCTAAGGCTAAATACTCCCAACTGACCGATAGTGAACCAGTACCGTGAGGGAAAGGCGAAAAGAACCCCTGTGAGGGGAGTGAAATAGAACCTGAAACCGTGTACGTACAAGCAGTAGGAGCAGACTTGTTCTGTGACTGCGTACCTTTTGTATAATGGGTCAGCGACTTATATTTTGTAGCGAGGTTAACCGATTAGGGTAGCCGTAGGGAAACCGAGTCTTAACTGGGCGAATAGTTGCAAGGTATAGACCCGAAACCCGGTGATCTAGCCATGGGCAGGTTGAAGGTTGAGTAACATCAACTGGAGGACCGAACCCACTAACGTTGAAAAGTTAGGGGATGACCTGTGGCTAGGAGTGAAAGGCTAATCAAACCGGGAGATAGCTGGTTCTCCCCGAAATCTATTTAGGTAGAGCCTCGGACGAATACTTACGGGGGTAGAGCACTGTTAAGGCTAGGGGGTCATCCCGACTTACCAACCCTTTGCAAACTCCGAATACCGTAAAGTACTATCCGGGAGACACACGGCGGGTGCTAACGTCCGTCGTGAAGAGGGAAACAACCCAGACCGCCAGCTAAGGTCCCAAAGTCATAGTTAAGTGGGAAACGATGTGGAAAGGCCCAGACAGCCAGGAGGTTGGCTTAGAAGCAGCCATCCTTTAAAGAAAGCGTAATAGCTCACTGGTCGAGTCGGTCTGCGCGGAAGATGTAACGGGGCTAAACTATGCACCGAAGCTGCGGATTCAAAATTTATTTTGAGTGGTAGGGGAGCGTTCTGTAAGCCGTTGAAGGTGTCCCGGGAGGGATGCTGGAGGTATCAGAAGTGCGAATGCTGACATGAGTAACGATAATGCGGGTGAAAAACCCGCACGCCGGAAGACCAAGGGTTCCTATCCCATGTTAATCAGGGTAGGGTAAGTCGACCCCTAAGGCGAGGCCGAAAGGCGTAGTCGATGGGAAACGGGTTAATATTCCCGTACTTGGTATAATTGCGATGGGGGGACGGAGCAGGCTAAGCAAGCATGGCGTTGGTAGTCCATGTGAAAGTGAGTAGGTTGGTGACTTAGGAAAATCCGGGTTGCTAAGACTGAGACACGAGACGAGTCACTAAGGTGGTGAAGTTGCTGATGCCATACTTCCAGGAAAAGCCTCTAAGCTTCAGATTATACCGAATCGTACCCCAAACCGACACAGGTGGTCAGGTAGAGAATACTAAGGCGCTTGAGAGAACTCGGGTGAAGGAACTAGGCAAAATCGTACCGTAACTTCGGGAGAAGGTACGCTCCTATCTGTGATGAGATTTACTCTCTAAGCGGACGGGAGCCGCAGTGACCAGGTGGCTGGGACTGTTTATTAAAAACACAGCACTGTGCAAAATCGCAAGATGACGTATACGGTGTGACACCTGCCCGGTGCCGGAAGGTTAATTGATGGGGTTAGTTTTCGGACGAAGCTCTTGATCGAAGCCCCGGTAAACGGCGGCCGTAACTATAACGGTCCTAAGGTAGCGAAATTCCTTGTCGGGTAAGTTCCGACCTGCACGAATGGTGTAACCATGGCCACGCTGTCTCCACCCGAGACTCAGTGAAATTGAAATCGCAGTGAAGATGCTGTGTACCCGCGGCTAGACGGAAAGACCCCGTGAACCTTTACTACAGCTTGGCACTGAACATTGAACCTACATGTGTAGGATAGGTGGGAGACTTTGAAGATGAGACGCTAGTCTTGTTGGAGTCGTCCTTGAAATACCACCCTTGTAGTTTTGATGTTCTAACGTTGGCCCCTGAATCGGGGTTACGGACAGTGCCTGGTGGGTAGTTTGACTGGGGCGGTCTCCTCCCAAAGAGTAACGGAGGAGCACGAAGGTTGGCTAAGTACGGTCGGACATCGTACGGTTAGTGTAATGGTAGAAGCCAGCTTAACTGCGAGACAGACACGTCGAGCAGGTACGAAAGTAGGTCATAGTGATCCGGTGGTTCTGAATGGAAGGGCCATCGCTCAACGGATAAAAGGTACTCCGGGGATAACAGGCTGATACCGCCCAAGAGTTCATATCGACGGCGGTGTTTGGCACCTCGATGTCGGCTCATCACATCCTGGGGCTGAAGTCGGTCCCAAGGGTATGGCTGTTCGCCATTTAAAGTGGTACGCGAGCTGGGTTTAGAACGTCGTGAGACAGTTCGGTCCCTATCTGCCGTGGGCGTTTGAGAATTGAGAGGGGTTGCTCCTAGTACGAGAGGACCGGAGTGAACGAACCGCTGGTGTTCGGGTTGTCATGCCAATGGCATTGCCCGGTAGCTACGTTCGGAACTGATAAGCGCTGAAAGCATCTAAGCGCGAAGCAGGCCTCGAGATGAGTTCTCACTAGACTTTTAAAGTCTCTGAAGGGCCGTTGAAGACTACAACGTTGATAGGCAAGATGTGGAAGCATGGTCACATGTTAAGCTAACTAGTACTAATAAGCCGTGAGGCTTAACCATACAACTCCAAACTCGTTTTATCATATACCTCCAAGTAACTGACTAAAGCCGCACAAGTGCGT
>NZ_PNDT01000065.1:0-33184 GCF_005886375.1 Pseudoalteromonas sp. S1727 | reverse complement strand
ACAACTACATGTCAAAATTTATGTCTTGTTATCACTGTATTTATCTGTCGCTATAAATGGTCAGTAACTTAACACGATTGGTATAATCACTGTTCAGCGGTCGAAAATAGTTGCGTTCACAATAGTATGATAATACTATCAATGTAATTAGCATTTAATTTACAAAAATAACGAGTGCAGTGGCTGTCATCTGGCATTCTCAAGGCTTAACTAGCTTTGCAGACCTCAGGTTGGCCTTTTTTATTTTAAATAGGCGCTAGCGCTTATTTTAAAAGTTAGGTAGTAGTATGGAAAATCAAAAGTTATCAGTGGTAGAAAAAGTCGGTTTTGGTGCCGGCGATATGGCAGTTAATGTGATGGTTGCTGCGTTATTTTATTTTATGTCGTTTTTCTACACTGACATTTATGGCCTTGACCCTGTTGATATGGGTATCTTATTTTTAGTGGCGCGTTTTGTTGATGCATTTACAGATCCATTAATGGGCGTAATTACAGACAGAGTAAAAACCCGTTGGGGTCAGTTCCGCCATTGGTTCTTATTCTTATCCGTGCCTTATGGTATTGCAATCGTCCTACTATTTACGACCCCAGATTTTGATTACAACATGAAACTAGTATGGGCATACCTTACTTATCTGTTTGCAACGTTAATGTTTACTGGTGTGGCTATCCCGTATATTTCATACATTGGTGTACTTACCGCCGATCCAAAAGAGCGTTTATCAGCCAATGGTTATCGGATGTTCTTTGCAAAAATAGCGAACGTTATAATTGTCTTCTCTGTGCCGTTATTAGCATCAATGTGGGGCGGTGGCGATATTGCTCATGGTTATAAACTGGCAATGATTTTAGTCTCAACTTGCGGTGTAGCCTTATTTTTATTTTGCTTTTTTACCACGCGTGAGCGTATTACCCATGAACCCCAAACTGAAAGTATTACCACTCAATTTAAAGCTCTACTGAAAAATGACCAGTGGTTATTATTGTGTGCAGCGTGTGTGCTTGGCACGTTAGGTTATGCGATTCGCGGCAGTGTGGCTATGTATTACGCTACCTACTATTTAGGCGAGCCGACTCTTGCGGGGGCCTTTACCAGTGCCGGTATTGCAGCTTCAATAGTGTCAATGGTTGCCAGTACTTGGATCACCCAACGCTATTGCAAAATGAAGCTATTCCGCCAATCACAAATCGCAGTGCTGGTGATTTCTGTTGTGATGTATTTTGCTGTGCAACCCGGTGATGTATACCTTGCGTTTGTTTTATACATTATCCTTTCTTTTGTGGTTGATTTACATGCGCCAGTTTTTTGGTCTGCAATTGCTGAAGCCGTTGATTACGGGGAAATTAAGGATGGGGTGCGTGCTTCAGGTTTGTCGTTTGGTGGTATCTCGTTTTGCCAAAAAGCCGGTGGTGGTTTAGCAGGTCTTGCAGGTGGTTTATTACTGGCGTTTTTCGAGTACAAGCCTAATGTCGAACAATCTGAATTTACACTGATGGGCTTGGCGTTAATGCTGACGGTTATTCCTGGGGTTTTCCACGCATTACTTGGGTTTATTTTAAATAAATACAAAATTACCGATCAATACTATACCGAGATGGTGATAAAGCAGCAGCTACCGAAATAACGCGACTAAAAATAATAAGTAAATAATAAGGATTTTGCATATGTTTGTAGCAATAAAAATTCGCTTGCGTCAGTTGGCAAGTGCTTCTGCTATTTTAGTAATGCTAAGTGCGTGCAGCGAGCAAAGCCAGCCTGCAGCGAGTGACGTTTTTAATGCGCAACAAGCTGATAAAACGAGCCAGCAGCAATTATTTGCACTTGATCAAGTAAGTTTAGGGGCAGGTCCCTTTTTACATGCACAACAAACGAATGTGCGTTACTTAATCGCATTACACCCAGATCAGTTACTCGCTCCATACTTGCGTGAAGCAGGTATCGAGCAAAAAGCGCCATCATATGGTAACTGGGAAGACACAGGACTTGATGGTCATATTGGTGGGCACTACTTATCAGCGTTAAGCCTTGCATGGGCGGCCACGGGAGATGAAGAATTAAAGCGTCGTTTAGATTACATGTTAAATGAGCTACAACGAGCGCAACAGGCTAATAACGGTTACTTAGGTGGTATTCCTGATGGTCAAGCAATGTGGCAACAGATACGCAATGGCAATATTAAAGCCGATTTATTTAGTTTAAATGATCGTTGGGTGCCGCTTTATAACATAGACAAAATATTTCATGGTCTTCGTGATGCTTATTTGATTGCAGGCAGTGAGCAAGCAAAAACAATGCTGTTTGATTTAGGCGAATGGTTTTTAAACTTAACGTCTAAGTTAAGCGATGAACAAATTCAACAGATGCTGTATTCAGAATACGGTGGTTTAAATGCGGTATTTGCTGATATGGCAACAATCAGTGATGACAAACGTTACTTAAAACTAGCGCGCCAATTTACCCATAACAGCATTATTGATCCGCTTTTAGAAAAACAAGATAAGCTAAATGGTTTACATGCCAATACTCAAATCCCCAAAATTATTGGTATGTTGAAAGTAGCCGATGCCAGTGACGATCAAGCATGGCAGCAAGGCGCAGATTACTTTTGGCAAACAGTGACTAAAGAGCGCTCAGTGGCCATTGGTGGTAACAGTGTACGTGAGCATTTTCACGATAAAAAAGACTTTACCCCTATGGTTGAAGACGTTGAAGGCCCAGAAACCTGCAACACTTACAACATGATGAAACTTAGTAAGTTATTGTTTTTAAAAACCGCTGATACCCGTTATTTAGAGTACTATGAGCGCGCCACATATAACCATATTTTATCATCGCAGCACCCTGAACATGGCGGTTTAGTGTACTTTACCTCGATGCGTCCTGGGCACTATCGTATGTATTCATCGGTGCAAGATTCTATGTGGTGTTGTGTTGGCTCGGGTATTGAAAATCACAGTAAATATGGTGAGCTTATCTACAGTAAGCATGATGATAGTTTATGGGTAAATTTATTTATTCCAAGTACGCTACAATGGCAGCAACAAGGCTTAAAAGTAACTCAACAAAGTCATTTTCCTGATGCTAATAATATTACGTTAATTATTAATACATTAGACAAAAACTATAATGCCAATGCACAGTTACATATTCGTAAACCAAGTTGGGTTGCTGATGAATTGCAATTTGAACTTAATGGCAAAGCAATCAATGCTATTGCAGAGCAGGGCTATTACACCATCAAACATGACTGGCATGATGGCGACAAATTAACTTTTACTTTAGCGCCAAAGCTGTACACAGAGCAACTGCCGGATGGCCAAGATTATTACGCTGTGTTGTATGGTCCTGTGGTTATGGCTACCAAAGTTCAGGCATTTAAAAATGAACAATTAAATTTTGTGGCAGATAACAGCCGCATGGGCCATATTGCTGCGGGGCCTACGTGTCCACCTGATGCACTGCCTATTATGCTAAGTGAGCCTGAGCAGTTCATTGCTGACTTAAAGCGTGCTCCAAGTGCTGAGCTGGCTTTTACCACAGATAAAAATGTCGCTATTGCTCAGCAGGGCATAGGAAGTACACAAACAACTCAGTTAATTCCGTTCTTTAGGCTGCATGATAGTCGCTATCAAGTTTATTGGCCGCAGCAAAGTGAAGCTGAATTCAGCCAATTTGTAAAAGAGTCAAAAGCAGCAGAACACGCAAAAGAGCAGTTACGATTATTGACGGTTGACCAAATTACACCGGGTGAGCAACAGCCTGAAGTAGAGCATGACTTTAAAGGCGAAAACACCCGCGCAGGCGTGAATAATGGCCACCATTGGCGTGATGCAACAGGCTGGTTTGAATACACATTAGCCAACCCAGATCAGCAAGCAGTGGCACTGCGTATTCGTTACTTTAATGCCGATGTAGGCCGTAAGTTTACCATCACTATTAATGGACAGGTGTTGGCAAAAGTAAGTTTGCCGGCTCAGCAAACTGACACAGAATTTTATAGCATTGATTACCCATTAACTGATGCCATGAAACAAACAAGGTCATTAACTCTGCGTTTTAGCGCCGAGCAGGGCTCTGTTGCCGGTGGTATTTATGGTATTCGCTTAATTAATAATAAGTAGCAGGTGAATATGAGTTTACACCATTACAACGATGTTAATTCTAGAGCCAGTATCGCTCGCTACCCGCTTGCAGAGCAATATATAGCTCAACCGGGCGTGCATGTAACAAGTTCTGGTTTAATGTATCGCATAATTGAGTTTGGCAGTGGTGATTCTCCGTCATGGGATGCCACTGTTAAG
This sequence comes from Pseudoalteromonas sp. S1727, assembly GCF_005886375.1. Lineage (NCBI taxonomy): Bacteria > Pseudomonadati > Pseudomonadota > Gammaproteobacteria > Alteromonadales > Pseudoalteromonadaceae > Pseudoalteromonas > Pseudoalteromonas sp. S1727. Next base: position 28,882 of record NZ_PNDT01000065.1, on the reverse strand, counting down.
GTGCAACAACGTGTGATGACTGCAACAGGGTATGTGCTTTATGATACTCGGCAAATTGAGCAGCTGGCCGAATATGAGATAGCCGAAGCAATCGAAGGCTTACAAGAAGCGTTGATGCTGATGACAAAGGGTAGCCGGTATGAACTCTTGATTTTACCCCATCTTGCCTACGATATTTATAGCACTGTACTCAATGAGTCTTTAGCAACAGATAGTGAGCAGCTTATTTTTATGGATATCAGCTTAATTGACTTTAATTAAGATGCACACTAAGGATTAAAATACAGTATAAAAAACCTGCAACGTGCAGGTTTTTTTTGCGTTACTTAGTGTTACTTTTCAATAAGTTTGGTTTTACGCTTATTCAGATCTTTGCTATCCACCACAGGCCAGTTATCACTCCATGTCATAGGTAGAATACGCAGTTTTTGTAAGCCGTTATCAGCGGTTTCATAGGCATGAAGTACTAAGTAATCTTTACCGTCAAAGGTGTAGGCGGCATTGTGGCCAAGTGCTGCCCAGTCTTTATTGCCTTCAATTACCAGTGAGCCACCGCCTTGATTAAGATCACGCCCTTCTTTATCAAGGTATGGCCCTGCAACGTTTTTACTGCGTCCTACACGGACATTGTAAGTACTGTCTAAACCTTGGCAGCATTTATCAAACGACACAAATAAATAGTAGTAGCCATTCTTTTTGAAGATATAGGGCGCTTCAACAGGGCCGTGCTCGGTGTTTGGACGTGCTGAAATGCTATGCCATTCTTGCGGCTGTGCAATACGTACCATATCATCGTCAAGTTTAACTAATTTAAGACCGCCCCAGAACGAACCAAAACTCATCCACGGCGTGCCGTTATCATCTTCAATTATTGCAGGGTCAATCGCGTTCCAGTTATCGCGCTCAGGCACAGACTGAATAACAATACCGTGATCTATCCATTTATAATCAGGTGATTTAGGGTCTAGGGTTTCGTTAACCGTTACACCAATCGCCGAGGTGTTTTTACCAAACGCAGACACTGAGTAATATAAGTAAAACTTGCCATTTTTTTGATAGATATCGGGGGCCCATAAATGGCCATCAAAACTTGCCGCCACTCGTTTTGCCCAGCTTGGCTCGTCTTTAAATACGCGACCAGTAAGCTGCCACTCTTTCATATCTTTTGATTCGTAATAAGTGATGCCCATACCCGTGCTAAAAACGTAATAAGTGTCACCTTCTTTGGTCATCACCGGATCGTGTACTTCAACTTGTTTAGCCATGGCGTTACTCGCTAAACAAAGTAGTGTACTTACACCGAGTAATTTACCTGCTTGGATGAGTTTTTTTGCATGTTTCATAGTTGCTACCTTTTTTATTTTAATCATTACACTTATTCAGCTACTATAATATATGTAATACAATATTAACAATGAAAACAAGACAAATAACAGGATAAAAATTATGCTAAAAAAACGCTCTCTATTTCCCATTGTGAGTATGTTACTTGCCATGCCAACATTTAGTTATGCAGATGCTAATAGCAGTACCAGTGTAGCACCAATCGATAATCCAATTGTATTGCAACGTGCTGATCCTTGGTTAGTCCGTGATGAAAAAACGGGTTGTTATACCTTCATTGGCACATCCCCTAAATTTGACGAAATTGAGCTACGCCAAGCATGTCGACTTAATGATTTGAAGCTTGCGAAGCCAAAAGTGATTTGGCATAAAAATGACAAAGGGCCTATGAGTACCAATATTTGGGCGCCAGAGCTGCATAAGGTTGACGGCAGTTGGTACATTCACTTTGCAGCGGGCGATGTTGAAAAGCCGTTTAGTATTCGTATGTTTGTACTTAAAAATGACAGTGAAAACCCGATGGACGGGCAGTGGCAAGAAATGGGGCAGCTGAAAACGCACCTTGATAGCTTTTCTTTGGATGCTACAACATTTAGCCACCAAGGAAAGCGTTATCTTGTCTGGGCGCAACAAAACCAACCTGCAACATACAATTCCGCACTGTGGATTGCCGAAATGGATTCACCCACGTCAATCAAAGAGCCAATTGTTGCCATAACAGAGCCTACGCTGGATTGGGAAGTGCAAGGCTATAAAGTGAATGAAGGCGCAGCTGTGTTAGTGCGTGAGGGAAAAGTGCTACTTACGTATTCTGCCAGTGCGACTGATCATCGTTATGCAATGGGCTTGTTATGGGCTGATGCAGATGCTGACTTACTTGATCCGACAAGCTGGCATAAAAAGCAACAGCCATTATTTGCCAGCAATGAAGCAGTAGGGCGTTTTGGTCCAGGTCATAGTAGTTTTGTAAAAGCAGAAGATGGCGTGACAGATTTATTAATTTACCATAGTCGTGATTATAAAGACCTTAAAGGTACGCCTTTAACAGACCCAAATCGCAATGCTCGTGCGCGTATTATCGAATGGGATGCAAATGGTTTTCCGGTTTTATCACCAGAGCAGCCAGATTAATACCTGAGTGCTTAACAGAAAAAAGGGTGCCATTGGCACCCTAAAAGGTTGGAATTAAGTTTTACCAGAAACGGTAGTAAATAAATGCCGTGATCCCGATGATCCCTGCGGTATGAATGTAATCCCATTTATCTAAACCAGCTGCTACTTCTTTTAAAGTGGCTTTATCTAGACTTGAGAAGGTCAATCCTTTGAGTTGTTCATCACTGGCAGGCTTTGTGAAAATACTCACCACAATCATCAGTACTACCACGACTACAAACAGCAAGATACAGTAGTACAACCAGTTCATATCAGTGATCCACGCAAATGACGAGCCGCTTAAATCATCTTTAAATGGCAATAACACTAAGCGGATCATACCCAAGATAAAGCCAGATACTAAACCAACGAAACCAGCCGTTGGAGTGATACGTTTACTGCATAAACCTAATAAGAATACCGCAGCAATACCAGGAGCAATCAGTGATTGCACGCTCTGCAGATATTCATACAGTACGTCTGCAATTAAGCTCATAATAGGTATCCACAATAAACCTAAAATAACTATTGCAACGGTTGCTAAACGACCTACTTTTAACAGGTGTTTTTCAGTTGATTCTGGTTTGAATTTCTTATAAAAGTCGATAGTAAATAAGGTAGCTGATGAGTTAAATAATGACGCTAACGAACTCATCAATGCAGCAACAAGGCCACCAATTACAATGCCTTTAACACCCGACGGTAGTAGCTCTGCGACCAGTGTAGGAAATGCTTGATCGGCACTGTCATAACTAATTATGCCTTTCGCTTTTAATGCGTAAGCTATCATCCCTGGTACTAAGAAGATAAAAATAGGGAGTAATTTTAAGTAGCCTGCAAACATAGTACCGCGGCGGGCTTCTTTAATGCCTTTGGCTGAAAGTACCCGTTGTACGATATATTGGTCAGTACACCAGTACCAAAAACCAATGATGAATGAACCAAAAATGATGCCTGGCCATGGGAACTCTGTATCGGAAGCGCTGCGAATTAAGTGCATGTTTACATCATTTAAGCGCTCTACTTCTGACCAGCCACCGACTTTATCCAAACCAACAACTAAGATAACCACAGAGCCGATGATCAACACAGGGGTTTGTAGCACCGAGGTCCACATTATTGCTTTCATACCACCGAGAACGGTATAGATACCGGTGATCACGACTAAACCTATAGCGGATATCCAGAAAAAATCTATGCCCCAAATACTTTCAATACCGAGAATTGTTTTAAACGCGATCCCCCCAGCATAAACAGTCACGGCGACTTTGGTGAGTACATAACTGATTAACGAGATAACCGATAAAAAAGTACGCGATTTAGAATTAAAGCGGCGCTCTAGAAACTCCGGCATGGTATAAACTTTACTACTCCAATAAAAGGGCACAAACACCCAACCAAGTAATAATATTATCCATGATTGCATTTCCCAATGGGCTAACGCCATGCCAGACTGTGCACCTGCGCCAGATAGACCAACTAAATGCTCAGAGCCTATATTCGATGCAAAAATTGACGCGCCAATTACCAACCAACTGGCATTACGCCCCGCTAAAAAATAATCTGTAGTATCTTCTTCTTTTTGTCTCATGGAGACGACGACAACGGCCAATAGCAAGACAAAAAACCCTGCTAGCACCAGCCAGTCTAGTGTACTTAATTCGATCATCTTTGATTCCATTTAAGCCCGAAGTCAACTTCGGTAAGTTTGTGTGTAATAAAAATATTATAATACAAATTAGTTAAATGAAAGATATTTGTTAAAATTACTGCTTTAATAGGTTAAAGACCTTAATTAGGTAAAATATCCCTCTTTAAACACAGTAAGTGATTTGGAAGATGACGCAGGAAAATTATAGTAGTATCATACAATAAGTATTTATAAAGGAACTGTTTGTTTATGGCACGCATTGAAAATTTAAATTTGTCACAACAGGTAACCAACGAGCTAGGTAAAGCGATTATTAATGGCCATTATACCGCTGAAAGTGGCTTGCCGACTGAAGCAAAATTATGTGAAGAGTATGGCATTAGCCGTACTGCTGTTCGTGAAGCTGTTAAAATGCTTGCAGCAAAAGGACTTATTTCATCGCGACCACGTCAAGGTATTCGTGTCGAGCCCGCAAATACATGGAATCTATATGATACCAGTGTATTAAAGTGGCTACTTGAAAGCAGCCCTTCGCTGCATGTATTAAAAGAATTCTTGCAAGTGCGCTTAGCGATTGAGCCACAAGCGGCTGCCCTTGCTGCAAGGCGTGGTGACAAAGCAGCGATAGCAGAAATTGCGCTTGCTCTTGAGAATATGCAAGCTGCTGCTGATGCACCTGATGGCGAAATCCATGAAGCTGACTTGTCTTTTCATACCGCTATTTTATTTGCCAGCGGTAATCGCTTTTTCTTTCAGTTACGTGATTTTATTCGCACCGCATTAAATGTCAGTATTCAGCATACTACACCTGCCAAGGGCAGTAAAAAAGCGATTGCTGATGAGCATTTTAAAGTGTATCAAGCAATTTTAAATGGTGAACCAGAGCGTGCTAAAAATATGATGACCTATATGATTGACGAAGCGATGTCATTCATTGAAAAAGAGATTGCTGATAAAGAAGCAAAGCACATAGCGAAATAAGCGCGTTTTGTTAAATCTTAATATTTAAGGAAATCATGCCAACTTCAACAACACACATCACAACTTATCCAAGTCTCGCTGGTAAGAGTGTTTTTATTACCGGTGGTGCCACAGGTATTGGTGAAATAATGGTGAAACGCTTTTGTCAGCAGCATGCAAAAGTAACGTTTATTGATATTGCTAAACAACAAAGTCTGCAGCTATGTAAACAGCTTGCAGGACAATATCGTTATGATCCTAATTATATATACTGTGACTTACGTGATATTGAGCAATTAAAAGCAGCCATTGAAACAACCGGAAAAACGCAAGGCGAAATCAGTGTGTTGATCAACAATGCCGCTGACGATACACGTCACGTTGCAGATAGTATGAGTGTTGAGTATTGGGATGATAAACTTGCCGTAAACCTTCGCCCATGTTTTTTCTCAGCACAAGCAGTGGCACCGCAAATGCAACGCATTGGTGGTGGAAGTATTATTAATATGGGCTCAGTGAGTTGGCGTGTAAAACAAACTGGCATGCCAGCTTATACAACGGCCAAGGCTGGCATAGAAGGACTTACTCGCTCATTAGCGGCAACATACGGCAAAGACAACATTCGTATCAATACCTTAGTACCAGGCTGGGTAATGACAGAGCGTCAAATTACACACTGGTTAACGCCAGAAATGATTGAAGATGTTAGGCACAATCAGTGCATTAATGAAACATTGCAGGCTGATGATATTGTTAATGCGGCATTATTTTTAGCGGCAGATGACAGCAAAATGATGACCGCACAATCACTTGTTGTGGATGCCGGTTGGACTTAACAACAATAAAAAAATTTACCTATCGGTAATCATATTATAATATTAGAATAATATTGGCTGTATATTAGTCAAAACCAGCTTAAAAGGTAGAAATGCGTTGCCCGATATTGTACTCGTTTATTTTATATTAATAATAGGAGCATGCTTACAGTGCGTTATTGGCTTTGGTCTGGGCTTACTGTGCGTGCCTGTTTTGTACTGGTTGATGCCCGAGCTAGTACCCGCTCCTATGATCCTAAATGCTCTTTTGATCACAGCTTTACTCACCGTCAAGCATCGTGGCGCAATTGATATCAAGCAAACAGGCTACTCCATTTTTGGTGGAGCACTCGGTGTACTCAGTGCCGCCACTGTAATGGTGTATGTTGACTCTGATCAATATCGGCTGCTCTTAGGCAGTTGTTTATTACTTGCTGTTGGTTTGTCTTTAACGGGTTGGTCGCCTAAATTGACCATGTTATCTAACCTTGTTGCGTCTATTGCATCCGGGTTTATTGGCACCACAACTTCTGCAGGCGGTGCACCAATGGGGTTGCTGTATCAAGCACAAAATAAAGATAAAATTAAAGCAAACCTCAGTATCTTTTTTGTATTCATTAATCTGTTTGGAATTCTTGCTTTATTAGTAACAGGCTCCGCTGATATGAATGATATTATGTTATTTTTAAAGTGCTTACCGGCAATTCTAATTGGTTGGGGGGCTTCCTATTTTGTTAACAACAGTATCAATGAAAAGGCCACTCGTATATTAATTATCTTAGTTGCGACCTTCTCTGGCCTAGCACTTATTTTTATTCACCGTTAATATGGTTGCCCTTTAATGTGGCTTTAAATAAGGTTTCCATGGTAATTAACGCAATAAAAATGATTATCCCTTGCCAATGCCTACTTGGTGAAGGGCCTTATTATAGCCGTTCTTTTAACAGCTTATTTTGGGTTGATATTTTAAGTAAAGCGCTATACCGGTTTGATTTTACACAGCAAACATTACACACTTATCACATGCCGGAGCCTATCTGTTGGTTAATGGAAACTCAGGACCAACAACTTATCGCAGGATTTGAAAATGCAATTTACTACCTCGATAGCAACACCTTACAAAGAGGATTACTGTATTACCAACTCAATGAGCCTTCAGGTAATCGTTTAAACGACGCTAAAACTGATCGTCACGGGCATTTGTTTTTCGGCACGATGGACAAGCTTGAGCAGCAAAACTCAGGCTCGCTGTATCGGCTCGGTAATGGCAAAAGCTTACAAAAAGTGGATACAAACTATGTGATCAGTAATGGTCCTGCAATCAGTAAAAATGGCCGTATTTTATATTCAACAGAATCCTCCTCGCGCACTATTTACCAATTTGATTTAAACCCGCAGGGAAAGCTGAGCAACAAACGAGTCTTTGCAAAGTTTGACGAGTCAATGGGCTTTCCAGATGGTATGACAGTAGATAACGATGACCACCTGTGGGTTGCATCTTGGAATGGTCATGGCTTGTATCGTTTTAATGAAAAAGGCTCAGTGAGCAGCTTCTACCGACTCCCCGCACCACGCATCACCAGCCTAACCTTTTTTGGCGATGATCTCACGAGCATCGCCGTGACATCCGCACGCACCGGCCTAGGCGAAGATATGCTAGAAAAGTACCCCCACAGCGGCGCTGTGTTTATTTTACAAGCCAATGTCCAAGGGATCGCAGAAACCCCAGTGCAGCTGACATAGAGATACGAAATTACTGAGCATTTTGATCTAAAATAACCAAGCTCCCTGGACGGATTGTTAACACCGTGGTTTGTTTGAAATTCAGTTAATTTTCGCGCTAAAGCACGACCTACAACAGCGGCGGCTTAGGTGACGAGGGACCGACAAAAATATCGGGAATATTTTTGAACTGCGAAGCAGGCCTTTATGGCGAAAGGCAGGATGCCTAAAGTAAACGACTTTCTTGATAAACAGTGCAGCCTGAGGAAGTGAGGTCATGGATGACCGATGTAACCAAGCTCCATGGATGGATTGTTAACACCGTGGTTTGTTTGAAACCCAGTTAATTTTCGCGCTAAAGCACGACCTACAGTACAGGGTATTTGGAGAATTGTTGAATTTATAAAGGGGGGCTGTTAAGCAACATGCAACGCTTTGGTTTGTCACGAGGTATACTCACAGCTATAAGCACATGGCTTTAATGCTCTTCGTCAAACACCTGAATTTGATTTCGGCCTGAGTTTTTTGCCAAATATAATGCGCTGTCGGCGGCGAGGATCATCATATCTGCGGTGGTTTTTTGGTCGGGGTAGCAGCTGTAGCAGCCTACGCTCATGGTGAGGTGATCAGCGACTTTAGAGTCTGGGTGAGCAATTTTTAATTGGTTTATTTGCAGTTGTAGTAACTTGGCGAATTTTAAACAGTGGGTTTTATCTATACTGGGTAGTACGATAGCAAATTCTTCGCCACCATAGCGCGCTGCTAAGTCGCCTTGGCGTTTACACAAACTATCCAGTGCTTGAGCTACCTGTTTGAGTACTTCATCACCTTGTTGATGGCCGTGATTGTCGTTGTACAGCTTAAAATAATCAATATCTGCAATGATCAAACTTAAGGGTTGAGCAGATCGTGTCGCGCGTTGGATTTCATTGGCTAAGGTTTGATCAAAGCAGCGACGATTGGCGATGTTTGTTAAGCTATCCAGATTAGCCTGTGTTTGCAGTTCTTTATTGGCTAATAGCAGTTGTTGTTGAATATGTTCTAGACGTTGCTTATAAAAAACATTTTTGAGCGCATTGGCAATAATTTCACCTACAAGTTTAATACGCATCAGATCGGTGTCGGTCCAATTACGCATATGTGTTACGCAATCACAGCCAATAAACCCAAATAAAGCGTTTTCCGAGCGTAGCCCAATACATAAAACAGACTTAATACCTTCAGCTTCAAATTCAGCTTTTTCAGCCACAGCACTTGCGGGCAACAAACTAACATTTGGCACGTTGAAAACGTGTTTTTCGTTCATCGTAGCAAAAAAATACGGCAGTAAATCTTGTGAGATACCTTGTAGTTTTTCTTTAAATGGTTTGACTTGTGTATTGACCCACTCGTGGGTGTTACTCATGGCTTTGCCGTTTTCACTAAACTGAAATAAGTAACTGCGGTCGGCATCACAAAATGTACCAATGGCTTTTAAAGCGCTTTCGATTTGTTGATCTAAATTGTCACTTTGTATATCGATAAGCTGGGTTGAAATTTTTGCGATAACTTCGTCAAAGTCAGCTTGCTGGGATGTGATTGAATGTGGCTCACAGGCGAGCATCATTAATTGCGGTGCAATTAAACTGTAGGTAACTTTGATGCCCAATGCGGTATTTTTCTTTATAATTTTGAAATTGTGTTCAGCGCTGTTTTTAGGTGTTAAAAACGTTTTGAAATCAATGGGGCTGTTTTCGCATAAAGGTAAAATAGAGAAATGTTCAAAGGCATGTTGAACGGGGCTGGTTGTGGGCATCAAATCAAATAACTGCTGGCATGAAGCGTTAGCATGCAATGTATCAGCTTGATCATCAAACAGCATGATTGCAATTGGTAATGCGTGTAATGATTGCCAAATTTCATCGACTGAATACTGTTTCACTGGCTTTCCAACTTCCTATTAACATATGTAGCTTACATTCAATTATAGGAAAATGGTACTTTAATTGCGCGTTTAATAGAGAAATTAGCGAGATATTAAGTTTTATAGTGCGTTTGAGTCTTGGAAGTACTACAATTGATACTGTATATCATTACCCCCTTTTCGATCTTTCTTAGAATGATGATTTTTAGCACACTTAAGCACAGGTAAAACCGCTTTTCATGACTGACATTACAACGCATCAAGCTTCTCGCCGCAGATTATTAATAGCACTCGCTATTACCTGTTCATTTATGGTTATTCAGGTTATCGGCGCTTACTTTGCTAATTCGTTAGCTGTGCTGGCCGATGCGGGGCACTTATTTGTTCATAATAGCTCTTTATTTATAGCGTTAATTGCCTCTAGCTTAGCAATTCATTTGGCTAAAAATTATAATGATGGCTATCAAAAAGCAGAGTTAACGGGTGGTTTGATCAACGGCTGTTTGTACTTGGCGATCAGTTTAGTGATTTTATATGAAGGTGGGGAGCGGTTTTTACACCATCATGAAGGGCAGGGACCTGAAGTTAATAGTTATTTAATGTCGGTCATTGCTGCGACAGGTTTTTTATTTCACGGTGCGGCGGCTTGGGTATTATATAAAGGCCGCAAGGCTAGTATTAACGTGTATGCCGTTTTTCTACATTCATTTTTTGATTTAATATCAACCGTGTCTACTTTTATTGCTGGGGTACTTATTTACCTCACTGGCTGGAGCGTGATTGATATTTTATCGAGTATGTTGATTGCGCTGTTTGTGTTGTTCACTGGTATCAAGGTGATAATTAGCTGTGTGAAAGGGTTACGTTTAAATAAAGCTAAACTGCCTGATGTGGCTGATATTGAGCAAGCAATTGGTAAAGTTGAACACGTGGAAAATGTGCATAATGTGACGGTCAGCCGTCGTGATAAAGATCTTGTAGTCGGTGCACATGTGGTGTTAAAGCAGCATTGTACAAAGGAAAAACATGACGAAGCATGCCGACTGAAGGTTGAGCAGTTGTTGGCACAACAATTTAAAATAGCCATCAGTGTGTTACAAATTGAAAGTAATGGTTGTAAGCATTAAATAATAATCGCTCGTTCACTTGGCAAAGTGGTTTTTTTCTTTTACTTTAAGGTATACGCCTTATTGTTTTGGACAATTCATTGCCAGTTTTTCAGCACCGTTATTTTGCTTTTTGTTGTTCCCTTTTATTGGGTGTGTTAGCTGGTTTTGTAAATCTACTGCCCTTTTGGTTTCTCGATAGCTCTGAATTTTTATTTGGCCAGTTTTTTGTTTTAATTTGCTTGCTATTGTTTGGCCTGCGTTATGCGTTAATTGCCTGTGTAATTAGTGCAATGTTCATTTTTTATCGCTGGGGGCATTGTTGGCCGTCCTTGGTGTTTATTGGTGAAGTGATCTGGCTTTATTATTTCAGCCAGAGAAAAGCACGATTATTGTTTGTGCGTGGCATAATATATTGGCTAGTGATTGGTATTCCTATCTTAGCTGCGATTGGCTATTTTATTATTGCACTGCCTTGGCTAACAACGGTTACAGCACTGGTGAAGTATCTATTAAATGCGGCAATAATATTATGCGTTGTTGATTTAATTAGCTTTTTCTTTATTCAGCAAGCGTGGCAAAAACGCGCTTATTCACTGTACCAAATCCTCAATTACATCGTTAGTATTTTGATCATTTTGGTCGTGCTTCTAACTTCTATTGCCTTGACCAATAATCACTACGCTCGTATCGAGTATGAAGTAAAGGCACAGTTGTCTGAAAAATCAGAGGATATTGCCGCTAAAATAGACCTGTATTTAAATGATTATCGCCGTGGCATTGTATTAACAGCCAAAGCGATTGAGCAGGGGGTTGCGCAGGAAGTTGCACTGGAGCATTTAATGACACTGTATCCTAGTTTTCTTAGCTCCATTGTGACCGATGAAAACGCCATTGCACGTGTATTTAATCCGCTTAGTTTACAAGAAAGTTTAAAAGGCAGTAGTTTATCGGTGGCCGACCGCGATTACTATATTCAAGGCAAAGATTCACCAAATGGCTATATTTCTAATATTTTTCGAGGCCGAGGCTTTGGTAATATTCCGATTGTTGGCGTGTCTGCACCTGTGTATATCAACGAGCGTTTTCAGGGAGTGGTAGAAGGCTCATTAATATTGGGGTCATTCGAACAATTTCGACCAACGATATTTGATAACCAAGGCGAGTTGATAGTACTTGATGCCAAAAAACAGGTGGTTTTTAGTACGTTGGAATCTCACTACCAAGTGCTGGCTCAACTTTCTGGCGAAGACTTTACGCACCTACAGGGTAATCAATATTCGATTATGACCACCGCCATCGATGGTGAGCAATATTATGTGAAGGTGGTTTTATCTCAGCAGCAAGGTTGGTATGTGGCCAGTTTATTACCACGTAAGTATGCCAATTTAGTTGCTGCCAGTGCATGGGGGCAATCACTGTTGTTGACAGTGTTGGTGATTATTCTGATCAGCATATTTATTACTCAATTGAGCCGTTGGTTAGTTCGGCCTATCGATGAGTTGGCAGAACAAATTGATGCCTTTGACCCTAAGGCTGATGTAGGAGATTTAGACACTAAGCATAATGCTTGGCTGGAAGTGTTTAGATTACAACAACAGTTTGCAACCTTAGCATTTAAATTAATAAGCAACTTTAAAGATTTAGATCAAGTCAATACAGAGAATGCTGCGCTCAACCAGCGCTTGAAGCATTTTAATGTGCAACTGGAATACCAAGTTAATGAAAAAACAGATGAGCTAATTAAAGCTGTTGCGGTTGCAAATCAAGCCAGCCAAGCCAAATCACAATTTCTAGCCAATATGAGTCATGAAATTCGCACCCCACTGAATGGAATTATGGGATTGACCGATATTTTACTTAATGCAAATGACCTAAAGCCAGAATACCGTGACCAACTGCAAATGGTACAACAAAGCGCAAAAAATTTATTATTGATTTTAAACGATATTTTAGATTTTTCTAAAATTGAAGCGGGTGCTCTCAAACTTGATATTCATACAGTGCCGATACGCCAGCTATTTAGCCAAATTGCGCAGGTGTTTTCTGATACCGGTGTACGCCCTGAGGTTGAATTTGAGTTTACGATGACAGCGGCAGTGCCTGACGCAGTAGAACTCGATTCACTCAGGCTAAGCCAAGTCGTTAATAATTTATTGAGTAACGCCGGTAAATTTACCAAAATGGGTAAGATTACCATGCAAATAGACTACTCAAATGGCAATTTGTCTGTAGTCATTAAAGACACTGGCATAGGTATTTCAAAACAACAACAAAGCATTTTGTTTAATGAGTTTACGCAAGCCGATATTTCGACGACCCGAGAGTATGGCGGTACTGGGTTGGGGCTGGTGATCTGCAAACGTATTGTGCAATTAATGAATGGTAAACTCAGTTTAGACAGTGAAAAAGATGTGGGTAGTTGTTTTACCATTATTCTACCAGTGACAGTTGCAGAGCATAAAGCGGTTGATGATACGCAAGCCATTTTACCTGATCTATCAGGGGTAAAAGTGTTGTTAGTTGAAGATAACCCGATCAATCAAATTGTGATATCAAAAATGCTGACACAAACTCATTGCGAGCTTGAAATTGCCAGCGATGGTGAAAAAGCATTACTGAGTTTGCAGCAAAATAGGGCTGATATCATCTTGATGGACTGCCAAATGCCGGTTATGGATGGTTATCAATGTACGACACATATCCGTGAAAACAGTGATAAGTTTGGCCCCGTGGTTATTATTGCTATTACCGCCAACGCGTTTGAAGAGGATCAAAAGCGCTGCCTCGAAGTCGGTATGAATGATTTTATAGCTAAACCAGTTGAGCGTAGTCAATTGTATCGCTGCCTTAAAAAGTGGGGCAATCGCTAAGTCGCGTTAACTTAGAACTTATTAAGCAGTATGCAATTGCTGATGTACGGTTTGAATATAGTCGTCATTTATTAGCTGAGCTGCTGTGGTTGGTCTTGCGAAATAGTAACCTTGTAGGTCATCACAACCTATCTGATTTAAGAAGTGCATTTGTGCAATAGTTTCTACGCCTTCAGCAATGCAATATAAACCTAGGTTTTCAGCTAATGTGTGAATTGTTTTGATAATTGATTCGTTGCTGCTATCTAAGCCAATATTGCGCACAAAGCTTTGATCTATTTTAATGACATCAATTGGAAATTGGCTCAGATAGGTTAAAGACGAATAACCAGTACCAAAATCATCCAATAATAATTTAAAACCTGCGCTTCTAAGTGCATGTAATTGCTTTGCGGCTTTATTTTTGTCATCAAGTAAGGTGTTCTCGGTGATCTCTAAGCGCAGCTGGCTTGGTTTTATATTATGCTGATTGAGAATAAGCAGTAAGCGTTCGGTTAAATTGGATTTTAAAATATGCATCGGTGAGAGGTTAAGCGATAAATAAAAACGTGAATTAGCTCTAAATAGGGGGGCTAGCTCTTTAAGTGCACGCGCAAGCGCTTGCTCAGTGAGTACATTTATTAAGCCAGTTTCTTCAGCTATGGGAATAAATACGGCTGGTGAGATCAGCTTAGCTTGATGTTGCCAGCGCATCAGCAACTCTACACCATTTATTTTTTTTGTTTTAGTATTTACGATAGGCTGGTAATTATTAAAAAATAAATCATCTTTGTATGCATCTTTTAAAGCATTTTCAAGAAGTAATTTTTGCGTGATTTGATTATTCATTTGCTCAGTAAAAAACTTAAAGCCATTACGTCCAGACTGTTTTGCATGCATCATTGCAATATCGGCATTACGAATAAGTTCATCGGTGGTATTGGCATCAAATGGGTATAAAGCGACACCGATACTGGCTGATATATTGATGGCAAAATCATTGATCACTACACGTTTTGCAAGTTCCTCTGTCAGGCTTCGAACTAATTCACTTAAACCTTGTGGTGAGTCTAAGTTTTTAATTAGTAGTAAAAATTCGTCACCACTTTGGCGCCCAACAATGGCATTTTTAGTCAGCATGTTATTCATTCTGTTAGTAATATCACATAACAGTTGATCGCCTACCGCATGCCCAAACGAGTCGTTGACGGGTTTAAATTTATCTAAGTCAATGAAAAGTAGAGCAACAAGCGAGGCACGTTTATCGGCGTCTTTAATTGCTTGGGATATCTTTTGATACATTAATGAGCGATTTGGCAGTTTAGTTAATGGATCGTAGTTAGCCAGATAGCGAAGCTCATTTTCAGCACGCTTTTGCTCGGTAAGGTCTGAAATCACCACCACGTAATAGCTCACGACCTCAGTGTCTTTTGCGACGGCAGTAATACTAATATGAATTGGGTGTGATGGATTTGTTTTGGTTTTGATATAAGCATCACCATGCCAATTTTGTTTTGGTGATAGTGATTTTAGAATGTTAATAAAATCAAGGTATTGTTTTTTACCCATTGCTCTTAAAAAGCGTTTTAGCTCAAGTTTTGCGGTGTTTGCTTGGATAGAAAAAGCCTCTGCGAAACTGTTGTTAACAGAAAATGGCAGCAGCTGAGAATCTAAAATAAGCAGCCAATCGTTGATTTGGCTGAATGCTTCACCAAGCACTGCTGCCTGCAGTGCTGTGGCACGTTGCTCGGTAATATTAGTGTATATGCCCGTGAGCTTTAAGGGGAAACCTTGCGCATCGGTTTCAATCACTTTGCCAATATCTTGATACCATAACCAGTGGCCTTTTGCATGCTTAAGGCGGTAGGTTATTTGCCATTGCTCATTACTGCTTTGATTTAAGAATGCTTGCCAGTCATTGCTAAACTGACGCTGATCATCTGGATGAATAAGGGCTAAATAGGCATTAAATCCTAGTTTCTGCGGCCATGTTTTATAGCCTAGCTCATGCTTGAGCCGTTGCTGAGTGATCCACTGAGCATTAATGTCGACTTCCCATACGCCACTTTTACTGCTATTTAATGCCAACTCAGTTTGTTGTTGCGACTGCAGAATTTCATCATGGGCGTGCTTTGTAACGGCTTGGCGAGCGCGGTATTGCCAAAAAATGAAAAATAATACTGCCAAGATAATAACAGTATACAAACTGATCGCTAAAGGTGAGCGCCATGGAGCGTAAGCCACATTAAAATGAAGGGTTTTTGTCTCTCCTAAGCCTGCGCTATTTAAATTGTAAGCTGCAATCGACAGCGTATAGTCACCAGGGGGAAGTTTAGTAAAAAATAGTTTATTACTTGTGTATTCATCATAACTAAGTGAGCTTGGTCCCTCCAACATGACTTTAAAACGTGTTTTATCGACATTTTGGTAGTCAAAGTTTGAAAAACTAACTTCCAGTCCCATGTCTTCATCACTGAGGTTTAATGTTTGCTCTGCATATTGCTGAGGGTGATAATTCAGTGCTCGTGAAAACAACGTAATATCAGTGATTTCAGTTGTTGCGTTGTGACGATCATCAGGCACTGATAGGAAATCTTGCGGTGCGAGAGTCAGCATCCCGCGAGTGCTGCCAAATGCTAACCTCCCGTCAGCTAGTTGCAGGTGTGAGTCAAAATTGAACTCGTTGACAGTAAGCCCATCTTTTACTGTGTATGCATGCACTTGCATTGAACTTAAATCGAGTCGGTAGAGGCCATTATTACTACTCATCCATAAAAACCCAAATTGGTCTATTTGCAAAGCAGCCAATGCCTTGGCTTTTAAACCCGTTTTTGTATTAACGCGATATTTTATATCATAGCTGGTAGCATCAATGCCTATTAGTCCTTCTTGGTTTGAGGCCAACCAAAGGGTGTTATTATAATCGATCACCCAATCTTCTATTGTTACATAATTCAATGGATTGTAGTTTTCGACAGCGTAGACTAGGGTAAGCAGTTGGGTTTTCTCATTATAGCGATATAAAGCCCCTGACATGCTGAGTAAATAATCCTCAGGGTGACTTGGTAATGGCTTTAAAAATCGATGTGCATTTTTTGTATCTAATTGTTCTTTTAGACCTTTTATTACCCGAGCATGGCCTGTTTTACCCATATATAGAAAGTAGTTATCATCGTTAAAAAATGCAAAATTGTCATCGTCAATTTGATGATAACCATAGATTGGACTTTGCTGAAAAATATTTTTGCTGGCTTCGTCCATCGGTAATGGCAGTTGTTGTTCTGTGTGAGTATCAAATAAAGCTAAGTGGTTATATAACAGTAACCATAAGTAACGACCGGGTTCATTTAGATCAGCGCCAGCAATGCCATACACACCAAATTGGCCATAAAATGCTTTGCTATCATCGCTGGTTAGAAAAGTGCCGTTGGTTGTGCCATCATCTGCTATTTTAGCTAAGCCATTTTCAGTACCTAACCAGATATTGTTTTTGTCTTGATGGATAGCAAGAATAATATTGTTATGTAGTTTATCAGCGGCAGTGATTTGCACATTACCGAAACGTCGAGCCAAACTTGACCAAGTGAATACACCTTGAGAGCGTGATGCTAACCACATAAGCCCTGTTTTATCGACCATAATGTCGAGAATGGTGTTATCTGTCATATGAAACTTACTTTGGTCAAAGCGCAATAAAAATTCGCTTTTACCTGTACTACGGTGATATTGATACAAGCCACTTTCTGTGACGATAAACTCGCCATAGGGGGTATTGACGTAGTCCCAAATGTTATGCTCAGGGAATAGTGCAGCAACAGCATCAAAATTGAGACGGTTGTTATCATCAAAGGGGATTGAATATAACCCTTCAACCGTGCCAACTAATAAGCCTAGCTGCGGATCAACAGTTAAAAACTTGGTATTGTTTTTATCTGCAGTGAGCTTATCTTTAGCAACAAGGGGGATCTTAGTTATATGATCGTCAACGAGTGATTTAGCGTATAAGCCATCACTTGTGGCGATATATAAAAAATTATCATGGATGGTCAGTGCCCGCACGATGTGATCATCTTTATTGAGCGAAAATTCGTGGCTAAATGTATTATTTTTAATATCAAAAATATACACATGCTCATTAATTGCATAATAAAAATGCTGTTGATATTCAGTAATAGCCAAAATAGGAGAATAGCGGCTATCTTCAGCATTTAATTTACCGGAGTAAACTTTTTCTACTTCAAGTGTGACAGGGTCGATTAGAAACGCACCAGAGTATTCTGTCGAAACAAATATATCGCCGTTGCTTGTTTCAAATAAGAGAATAATCATCAATTGATCGAGGTTGTATTTGCTGGAAAAGGTTTTGACTTGATAGCCATCAAAACGATTTAAGCCCTGTAGAGTGGCAATCCAAATAAAACCAAGCTTATCTTGCAATGTACTACTGACATGGCCTTGTGATAGTCCTTCATCAGTCGAAATACGCTGTAATTGTTGAGCATAATTTTGAGCACCTGCAGTCATGCTGCACACACAGAGAATGATACTGAATAAAATAAGATACACGTTGCACAGCCGCACTTATGTTATTGCTCCAATTTAGTAAAAAACGCGAGTCGTGAGTAAATATAGCATAACAATTTGCTGTTCAATTAAAGAATTAGCCATATTAACTGCATTAATCTATACCTACTATTGATACGCTATATTATCTAGCATAAGGTTATACGGTAATGGTAAATGCATTAGGGTGATCGCTAGGGTTATTTTACAGGAAGCTAAAGTTGCTAAATTCATTTAACGCACAGGCAGCGCAAAGCCTACTATTAGTCATTGATATCCAAGAAAAATTACAACCGGCTATGAAACGTTTCGAGCAGGTAAAACAGATCACAATGCAATTAGCGAAAGCGGCTGAGTTACTGCAGGTTCCAGCTTTGCTCACTGAGCAATATAAACAAGGCCTCGGTGAGACTGATCTGCAAATACAACAGCAATTTAAGCAGGTTAACTATTTTGATAAAACACATTTTAGTGCTTGTAAAGAGCCAGGCTTTTTAGAACAGCTGGCAACTTATCAGCGCCAGCAAATTATTGTGGTGGGAATGGAAGCTCATGTTTGCGTATTACAAACATGTTTTGACTTATTGGCAAATGGGTATCAAGTATTTTTGATCGCCGATGGCGTCAGTTCACGTAATGATTTACATCGAGAGTTGGCCATTGAGCAACTTAGACAAGCAGGAGCGGTGATAAGTTGTGCAGAAAGTGTAATTTTTCAATGGACTGATATTGCAGCCACCCCAGTATTTAAAGAAATTTTAAAAATTGTAAAGTAATTTAATGCTCTATAATTATAATGTACCTCAACAAAAGTCAGCGTGTGTGGCGACTTTTGTAACCGAATATTGTGAGCTTTAACCGCACGGATGCTTTATAGAATTTGCTTGGAGTGACTATGTCTAGTGTGAGTCGATTGTTTACAGCTATTTTTACTTTGTTGTTTATTGAGTCTTTGGCTGTCGGCTGGTATTTTTCAACTTTAGTGCCAGCATTTGTTGTTGGTTTACCATTGTTGATTTTTCCAATTTGGCTATTACGTACTCAGCCCACTAATCCGCTAACACCTCATGTAGTTGCTGCGGCGATGATGATGTTTTCATTTTTACATATTCAACAAACCTTTGGTTTAATTGAAGTGCATTTTGAAATATTCATTTTAATGGCAGTATTGATCATGTTTGTGCAGTGGCGAGTCTTTATTACTGCCATAGTGTTTGTTGCAATTCACCACTTATCTTTTTATTTTTTACAAACTCAAGGGGCGGGTTTTTATGTTTTTGATCCGGACCGTTTAGCTTTTACTACTGTTCTCATTCATGCAGGTTATGCAATTGTTGAAGCGTTTGTTGCCGGCTATATAGCAAAAACATTGCAAAGAGAGCGCCGCGGTGGCATGTCACTTAGTTCAGCCACTGAAGAAATTATGCAAGATCCAGCTCATATAAAATTATCTGTGCGTGCTGATGATACGAAAAGTGATGCTGTAAAAGGTTTTAACACACTGTTGGATACGCTTAATAAAGTAATTGAGCAAGTGAAAACAGAATCAGTATCATTGCAAAGTAATTCGCAAGAGCTGGTGGCGGTGCATGATGAGCTGGCTGATGCCGCCACGAGTCGTACGGTGCAAACTAATAATATAGCTGTTTCAGGTGAGCAGGTTGCCCAAGGCTTTACATTAGTAGAAAAAGAAAGTGAAATATTAAAGCAACAAGTTGACACTATTACCTTGGCGGCCAGTGATGCCTTAATTAAAGTGCAAGAAACAGATAACAAAAGCCAAGAGCTACGCCATCATTTAAATCATACCGAAGAACAAATCAACCACCTTGCGCTTGCGTGTGAGGTGATATCGAGTTTATTAAGTGAGATATCAGGTATTGCAGAACAAACTAATTTGCTTGCTTTAAATGCTGCGATTGAAGCAGCCCGAGCAGGCGAGCAAGGACGTGGTTTTGCTGTAGTAGCTGACGAAGTACGCTCATTAGCGAATAACAGTAAAGCGACCACTGATAAAATTGCCAACACGCTTAAAGATCTGGTCAGCAATAGCCGTAACGCAACGCAATCGATGGAAAATTGTATTGATGTAGTACAACAACTCACGCAAATTAGCAGTACGATGAAAGATAATATTTTAAGTGTGTCTGGGCAGATAAATACTGTCGCCAGTAGTGCTGAATCAGTTGCGCGGGTGGTTGCTGAACAAGCTGGCAATACAGCGCGGATCGCCTCGGGTACAGATAGCTTGCGCTCTAGCCAAGATCAAGACACAAAAATTGTTGAGTTATTAACTGCAAAAGTACAAATGATCGATGTGAGTATTGATCTATTAGAGCAAAGTATTGCTAAGTTTAAGTAAATCACAGTATAAATTATTGGCTGTGATTGGGCTTTGGTTAGCATTTGTGATTGCTGCATTAATCTACTTTCAGCTGTCAGGGCTTAGGGAGTTTGATCCGCAGTGGCAATTACATCAACCACACTGGTTAAAGCGTTTTAAAATGGAGTCTGATTGGCGGCCAAGTGATCAAGCTAGGTTGATGATTATCATTGATAAAGAATGCGCATGTACACGGCGCTCTGAAAATCATATTCAACAATTAAACGCTTATGCGCTAAAGCAAAATATTAGCGTTGCTATCATTGAGCGAGATTTGGCTAGCGCCAAGTTAGTGCCTAATACACCTGCTGCGGTATTGTTAGATAAACAAGGCGAGCTTGTTTATGCTGGCCCTTTATCAGCAGGACTTGCTTGTTCAGCTAGCGACGGTTTTGTTGAACTGGCAATCAATAATCTTAGTGCCGGGTTTAATAGTAAGCTGTCAATATCAGATACCCGAGGCTGTTATTGTGTAAGTAAATAGCACTGATGTTGTAAATGATATTAGTTTGCATTATCATGCGCGGCAATTATTTGCTGTGGAAATATCAATGAACTCTTCTTTAATGATGCTTGCGACAGGAGCTATTTTTCAATCAAGTGCTTTAATGGCGGCAGAAAAGCCATATCCAATACCCGATCACCAGTCAGCTAGTGTTGTAGAAAAAGACATAGAAACTATTTCAGTTGTGGGACGTGCTTTTTCAATGTACCGGCCTACTGAGTCGACATTTGGTACTCGCACTGATACGCCCCTTGAAAAAATTCCACAGTCTATTCAGGTGATTCCGCAAGCCTTAATTAGCGATCAGGCCGCACGTCAGGTAACCGATCTGTATAGCAATATTGCAGGAGTAAATGGCTTTAGTTATTCAGGGGTGACGTTTCGTGGTTTTCGCCAAGATGAAATTTTATACGATGGTGTAAAAGGCGATCCATTTAGTGGCTTTGCAGTACCGCAGTTATTTAATATTGAACAAGTGGCGGTTCTAAAAGGCCCAAGTGGTGCGGTCTACGGCAGCGGTAATCCCGGTGGCATCATTAACTACATGACCAAAAAGCCAAGTTATACCAGCAGCACAACTTTAGCACTTGAAGTAGGTAATGATGAGTTTTTTAGCGTGGCTGTTGAATCCACTGGCAGTGTTAATGACGCGCAAACACAAGCCTACCGAGTGGGTCTTTATAAAGATTCAGATAAACCATTTCGTGAGAACACCAGCGAAGACAATACCATAGTTGACTTAGGCTATCGTTTTGATTTTACCGACGCCACAAACCTAGTACTGCAGTACACTCATATTGATCAAGAATTAGGTGGGGCACGGTTACGCGGGGTGCCAGTGGATGAAAATGGTAATTTTATTGCTGATATTAGTTGGAATCATAATGAAGCAACGGATTACCAAACCGTGCTTGCAGATGTGTTTCAAGCCAGCTTTAAACATCAGTTTAATGATGTAGTTAGCACAGATGTAACTGCGCGTTACTTTAAAAATGAAGCAAATCAAAATTATCATGAACCTCGTGGACTAAGTGATAGCGATGCTGATGGCGTGTTGGATTGGAGTGAGCGTGAATTTCGTGATCAACAACGCGAAAATACCGGACTTAGTTTTACTGCCAATTTAATTGCACAAACGCAGCTTGCTGCCATGCAGCATGTCATGCTGGTGGGCGTAGATTGGTACAAGCATGAGTTTGATGCCGTTTATAAAACAGCTGTACAAGCCAGTAAAGGTGGTCCAGTGCCAGGGATCTCAATTTTAACTCCTGAATACGGGCTGACCTCAAAAGAGGACTATGATTTAGAGAGCGTGGCACCGCGTTTATCAACAACCGAATCAACTCGTGTAGGTGTCTATGCGCAGGATCAAGTGGATGTAACCGAGCTGTGGAATGTCACTTTTGGCTTACGGTACGACCGTTTTGAAGACGCCGATTTGCTTAATAACATTGAATTTTCAGACAGCGATGTCACGTACCGTATTGGCACTAGTTATAACTTAAACGATACCTTCTTCCCGTATGCACTGTATGGCACCGGTTTTATGCCACAATCAGCTAGTAATCAGAACTCTGATGTGGGTGGGCCGTTTAAACCTGAACACAGTAATATCGCCGAGCTTGGTTTACGTACTAAGCTGTTTGATGATTCGTTAGCGGTGAATATGGCAACCTATAGGATCATTCGTAATAACATTTTACAAGCCAGTACAGAGCTATCTGATACGGGGATTGATCAAATGGAAGCGCTGGGTGAAGTTGATAGCCGTGGTTTTGAACTGGAAATTGTTGGTGATGTTACCGACCGTTTAGTGATCACAGCAAGCTATGCTTATAATGATACCCGTATTGTAGAGCAAAGCGAAAAGTTCTCAGCGCAAGCAAATGGTAGCGATAAATTTGCCAATGCGCCGCAAAATACCGCAGGGTTATGGACACGCTATGAGTTGCCGCAATTATATTCGTCAATTGCGGCGGGGCTTGATTATGTTGACGAACAGGTGAGTCTTGATGGTTATAAGGTTCAGCCGTATACCGTTTATAACATGGCATGGAAAACTGAGTATCAGCAGTGGGTTTGGCAGCTATCAGTGAAAAATGTATTTGATAAAGAGTATGCATCAAGTGGTTTCATCACCCGAGCAGGGCACTTCCCCGGCGAGCCGCGCCGAGTGTATTTGTCAGCTAAATACACATTTTAAATAACTTGGTTTTATGAAAGTAAAGCAAGGGTTTAACTTGCATGCTTGGGCTGGGTTCTATATGAATTGGCTAAGAGTAAAACGTACGCAACCGTCATTATTAAAGTGGTTTGGTATTATGGGAGCGGTTAGTATACTGCTGCTTACTACACAGACTTTTAGTATTGGCCAAGCACCGGCAACGGTGTACTCGTCAGTGCTAAGATACCCAAACCACCTCAAGATGCCCAACGGGTTGGTTTAAATGCGTTTATACTGCGTTATTGATTTTAACAATAGAACCACTATTACTCGCAATCAATGCCTTGCCTAAATCGCTTTTAATTCCAACGACGCTCGCATTTTGAGGTGGTTTGGGTATACAGATAAATAATTAACTGGTGATTAAGCCATAGCAACCCAGTGCAACAAAAACCAAAGCAGCCATCACTCTTACTTTTGCCAGTGGAATACGTTTGAGCAGCGCATTACCCGCATAAATAACGGGAACATTGGCAAGCAACATCCCTAGAGTCGTGCCGATTGTGATCCATAATACAGATTGATATTGCGCCCCAAGTAACACCGTCGCTATTTGGGTTTTGTCGCCAATTTCAGCAATAAAAAAGAGCCCTAAAGCAACTAAAAAAGCCCCATACTGATCGTATTTATTGCTGACTTCTTCATCCTTATCGGGGATCAAAAGCCATAAGCCAACAATCATAAAACAGCCGTTAACAATCCAAGGTAAGTATTCAGATGTAAAGCTTCCTGCTAAATAGTTTCCAAACCATGCAGATAAGCCATGATTAATCAGTGTAGCGACCAAAATACCTAAAATAAGGGCGGTTTTATTGGTAAAGCGGGCAGCTAGTAATAAGGATAAAAGCTGGGTTTTATCGCCTATTTCAGCTAGGGCAACGGTGACGGTTGATGTGATAAAGGTATCCATTTTACTTCTATAAGGCGGGATCATTAAACCAAAGGTAAACGCCTATCTCCCGCCATGAGGATAGTGTTTACCCAGGTCTTGCCGATAATGCTTGCTACATTACAAACTTACCATGCACTGCGGTGCAATTATGTTGATAAGTTTACTTGCCGCACTTTAATAACAAAGCGGTCAAGCAGGCTACTCCCCCGAGAAGCGCGCACTTTGCCATAATATAGCTTTAGAGTAAAGGTACAGACACGGGATAGTATCTTAAAGAGATGCTTTGACTTGTGGAAAATAATATTCAGAGAAGGATAGGCAGTCGCAACCATGAATACGCAGCGAGTATTTTTGGTTTTCATCGCTGACATTTCTCTGTGTGAAAAGTCAGGCATTGTCAAATGCTGTTTGCTAAACTGGTTTAAACGATATCAATTATAGGTAACACGACTGTTTATTCTAATGGTTCGTTTAACTACATGTTTACTCTGACTAATTCTAAGCGTATTGTTTAATAAAAAATATGGGAACAATGAATTTATGAAAATCACCATAGATGATTTATCGTCAGGTGACGTTATTAAGTTATTAGAAGAACATTTAGCCGATATGTATGCGACGTCTCCACCCGAAAGTGTACATGCGCTGGATGTTGATAAACTAAAGTCGCCAGATATTACTTTTTTTAGTGGCTGGTTTGATGGCAATTTACAAGGCTGTTTAGCTGTTAAAAAGCTCGACTCTTCGCACCTTGAATTGAAATCAATGCGAACTAGCACCTCAGCTAGAAAATCAGGCGTTGCAACTAAGCTGCTTCAGCATGCGCTGAACTTTGCTGCTGAGCAAGGTTATCAAAAGGTCAGCTTAGAAACCGGCTCACAAGCGTATTTTGAACCTGCGCGAAACCTCTATGAAAAGTTTGGCTTTAGTTATTGCGGCCCTTTTTCAGACTACCTTGAAGATCCGCACAGTCGTTTTATGACTATAAGCTTATCTGAACGTGTTTTGATGGCAAAGAGTTAATATAAATAGCTAACCGTGGGCTCGTATAGTTACTAAGCATTGGTGAGTTCATGGATGTTTTAAGTAAAGAGGGGGTCAGTAATATTTGGTAAAAAATCGACAATACGAAATTATAAGCAAATCCATTTTATGTTGTACAAAAAATCGAAGTAACTGATTGAATCAAAATAGCAACTTAGCTATGGTTGATCCATTAATAAAAATAAATCAAAAAACGAGTTAATTTACAGGCTCGTTCTAAGGATAAGGATGCCCATGAGTAAACTGACATTTTTAATCATATTTTTTATATCATCTTTTTCACTATACGCTGAACAAACCAAAAACTTAGAGTTTGCTGACATGTTAAACAAGGAGATCCCATTAATTCTTGAAAACAGCAAAGCTCGTGGTATTGCTATATCAATTGTTCACGGTAAAGACGTGATAGGTTCATATTATTATGGTTATGCAGATATTGATAAAAGTACCCCAATCACTCGCGAGACTGTATTTAATGTTGGTTCCGTCTCTAAAGTCATTACTGCTTGGGGGGTAATGAAGTTAGTTGAACAGGGTAAGATTAATCTAGATAAGCCAGTTAATGACTATCTAAAAAGGTGGAAAATTCCAAATTCACAATTTGACTCTAGCAAGGTTACTCTGCGCAATATTCTCTCTCATACTTCAGGATTATCATTAAGTGGATATAATGGATTAAGTGCTGAAGATCCTTTGCCTACACTCGTTGAGTCTTTAGAGGGCAATAACAGTGGTGATGGACCTGTTAAAATTATTCATGAACCAAACACTAAGTGGTCATACTCTGGTGGTGGTTATACGGTAGTTCAGTTGTTAATTGAAGATGTGTCTAATCAATCTTTCAGTGACTTTATGGCCAATAACGTTCTGATACCACTTGGAATGACCGAATCCTCGTTTGATATTACTAATATTCCTCAAGCAAAACTTGCTCGTCCTTATGATGAAAATGGCAACCAAACCCCGATGGTTTATTTCACGGAAACTGCAGCTGCTGGCTTCCTTACCACTGCGGATGATTTGGTAAAATTTAATCAAGCAGTGTTAAAAAATGATAAAGGTAATTACATAGGATCAAATATTTTATCAAATAAGATTATTGCAGATATGATCCAAGTCCAGCCTCATACAGGTGGACGTTGGAGCATGAGCTATGTCGTAGATACTGAAAATAGTAGTTTAGGTTTTGCGGGGTTTAATCGAGGTTGGACATCATTAACACGTGCAGTAATTGACAAAAATATTGGCTACGTAATTTTAAATAATAGTAGTGTTGGCGGCGTTAATAATGAAATTGATCAACTTCTGCTCTCTTTTATTAGTGGTAACTAAAGCGCAGGTTTTATATCAAGCACCTAAACTACGAACATGTTACGTTGTCATAGTTTTGGTTAAACAATACAAAAAGTTACGCCACACATTGTGTATCAGGGAGGGGGTAGTAATGTCCGCTTATAGTGGAAATTGACACACCTCCCTAAAAACTATTTTTACATGAAGGCGTTTAAAGCCTTTATGAGAGCAACTTATCAACCCACAAAGTAATTTATCTAAAGCTAATTCTACTTAAATTTAAGACCCCGCGGGTTATGCTGTTTGGGAATTTCCCCCCAATTGCTATACAGAAATCAGACAATTCTCAAGCTGCCGTGAAATCTCATTTTAAGTGGCGCTGCCCAAAAAAAATGAAAATAATTCTCAATTTTACAAAATACTAATTGCGAACTGTTTACGTTTAGATTAATATGCAGTTTCAAATCTAAGTGAGAGTGTTTTTCATTCATGTATATCTGTTTATGTCACGGTGTGACAGATAAAAAAATTGAACAAACAATCGACGACGGCGCGACAACTATGCGTGAGCTTTCCAAAGAGCTTAAAGTCGGCAGTCAGTGCGGTAAATGCTGCGGCTGTACTAAAAAGATCCTCAATCGTAAGCTTATTGAAATTGCTGATATTACCGATCAAGTTGCTTAATCCTTCTTATTCCTGCTATTTTTCGCCATTATTTTCAGTATCTGCAATTCCACGTTATAGTTAATACACTGTAGGGATTGCTGGATTTACAATGCGTTTTAAAGATTTGCCTAAATGGCTATGTGTGCTTAGTATCTTAGTTTGCATGCTTGGTTGCGCAAGTTTACCATCTAGAGATATGATTATTCCCAGTTATGCTATTGATGCTGATAAGCAAAGTAATTTAGGAGATTTAGTGGGTTATAACCACACTGATTTATCGGGTTTTTATCCGCTTGCTGATGGGGTTGATGCCTTTGTAGCGCGCTTAGCGTTAATTGAGTCGGCGCAACATACTATTGATGTACAATATTATTTGTACCATCGTCAGCAAACGACTAAGCTATTTACTGCTTATTTATTGGCGGCAGCTAAACGAGGCGTAAGAGTTCGATTGTTACTCGATGACATGTCTCAAGCAGATAGTGCCTTTGATCTAGGTGCATTAGCTCATCATCCAAATTTTTCCGTTCGGTTATTTAATCCTTTTCCTAATCGTAGCCTACCAGCTCTTGGTTTTATTACTAATTTTAAGCTGTTGTCACGGCGCATGCATAACAAAAGTTTTATAGTTGATAATCAAGTGTTTATCACCGGCGGTAGGAATATGGGTAATGCTTATTACGCTGCTGAGGACCATGCGGAGTTTATTGACTTGGATGTGTTAGCGGTTGGTAAAATTGTACCTGAGGCTTCAACTGCCTTTGATCTTTATTGGAATCATGAACTGGCTTACCCGATCCAGTCTCTCAGAGGTGAAAGTGATGATATGGCATTGCAGAAGGTGGGAGACTATTTAGATAACTACGTTAAGCAAAATCATGAAAGTAACTATGTACAGCGTTTAAGAGCTAGTAATTTGGTTACAATGCTTGGTACTGGCCATTTAAACTTGGATTGGCAAAAGGCGGAGATTTTTTATGATCACCCTGATAAGTTACTCAATGAAGTAGAGCAGCGCTCAGCCAATATGTCACCGCATCTTTTTAAAGCGATGGGTAAACCTGAACGCAAAGTTATTATTGTTTCTCCTTACTTTATTCCTCAAGATCAAGGTGTTAATCGATTAACTGAGTGGGTAGAACAAGGGGTTGAAGTCATTGTACTAACTAATTCGTTGGCGGCGACAGATGTTGCTGCTGTACATGCCGGTTACGGTCATTACCGTGCAGCTTTATTACGCGGTGGTGTGAAATTGTGGGAGTTAAAGCCCAGCGATTTAGCGGCACTTGAGATCCCAAATAATAAAATGCGTAAAACAGGTTCATCGCAAGCGAGTTTACATGCTAAAACTATGACGATTGATGATAGCCTGATTTTTGTTGGTTCACTTAATTTAGACCCTCGCTCATTTGATTTAAACACTGAAATGGGGGTGCTGGTACACAGTGAAAAACTGAGTATGATGCTAAGTGATTGGGTTGATTCTAAAATGGATCTTTTTGCGTGGCAATTAACACTCAAAAGTGCAACGGAAGATAAGTTGCTATGGCATGATACAGTGACAGGTGAAACATTTGATAATGAACCACAAACATCTAGATGGCGTCGTTTTCAGGTGTGGTTTATGTCACTATTTCCAATAGAGGATGCGTTGTAATACCAATCGACTTAAATATTTAACCATTCTAGCGGGCTAAATAAAGCGCTAACTGCGTTATAAATTTTCATGTAGAACAACTACATGTCAAAATTTATGCCTTGTTATCACTCCATTTATCTGTCGCTATAAATCGGCAGAAACTTAACA
>NZ_PNDT01000064.1:0-61651 GCF_005886375.1 Pseudoalteromonas sp. S1727 | reverse complement strand
AGTGAACGAATCGAAAAGTCGAGTCGGTCCAGTATCAGGCTCGAAATTTCTCGGGTTCACATTCCGTTACGGTCAAGTGCAGATCCACGAACAGGCGCTAAGGAAATTCAAAGCAAATGTCAGGGAACTCACTAACCGCAACTGGGGGATCTCAATGACCCTACAAATTCATAAACTCACACAGTACTTGCGCGGCTGGGGACACTACTACCTGATAGCCAATGCTTATCAGCTAACGGTGGATTTAGATCATTGGATCCGGCGTAGGATAAGAATGTGCTACTGGCGGCAATGGCGTAAACCTCGCACCAAAGTACGCAGTTTAATGAAATTGGGTGTTAGCGAACGACTCGCCATAGCCTGTGGTATCACCAGTAAAGGTCCTTGTAGAAGCTCAAAAACAAAAGGTATTAACATTGCGCTAGGCAATAACTACTTAGCTTCACAAGGTTTAGCGTCATTAAGAGATATTTGGATCAATATTCATTACGGGAGATGAACCGCCCATTGCGGACCCGCATGATGGGTGGTGTGGGGGCTGGAGGTTAGAGACCTCCGGCTACCCGATTAGTTTCCGTTTCCACCAAACTTACTCAAGAAATTCTCAGTAAGCACTTGCGCCTGTTCAATATCTTGAAATTTCATATCTTGAGATATACGCCGTTGGATGAAATCTAATTTCAGGTAAATATCGTTATCCTTCACTATTTTTAACCCAAAATTCGCATAGGCTAAGGCTTTTAGATAGCTTGGTTCTCCAGAGTCTGGATCGTAATTCTGATACTCTTTAGCTAGCCTTAATATTGACTGCTCTCCGCCAGTTAAAGCGATACTTTCAGAAAGTTGAAATTTCAATTTATTAAATTTAATTCTATGCTCTATTGTTTCTTCTCTGCTTAATTCAAGTAACCCCTTACTTTGAAAGTATTCTTTATCCGAAATAGCCCATAACTCAATCACAGCGTTATCAGATCCTAATTTGATTGCTTTAACGAGTAGTTCAACAAAATCATCAGATATAAAATTAAAATGTGTACAGTGCTCAAAACGAGATAAAACATCTTCGATATACTCGTAGGGTTCACCTAACTCATTTGCTTTACTCAGCCAATCATCAAGTTCATCTTGAGTTTTGGGTATTGTGTTACAACGACGTATTTCTTTTGCTTCAAACAAGTATTCTTCTGGGGTTACAAAAACATTGTCTTCAATGCTAGTTTCATTTGACATATTCTCGTTGAGGTACATGTGTTTAGAAACTACTTTGTTGCTATTATTTTCAGCGCTCAACTTATCAAATTTACTTTGTTCTTTTGGAAGAAAGTAAATGATGACAAAGGCTAAAATAGATATAGCAAGAACAATTTTTTTCACGAGGCCTCGATAGGAAACTAACAGCGTATTACCGAGAATTCCCGTTAACACTCAATGTGTCAATTTCCTGAATTATCAAAATACGATTTTTATTAATTTAATTATTAATAACTTACACATAGCCTAAAGGAATTACAATTGTTTAGACTTTCCTATAACCGAGAATTTACTTATTCGAGAATGGGTAAAATTACATTACGAGAACACGCATAAAAAAATAGCTTTAAAATTAGAAACTTAAATATTTATGAAAATTTAAACGAGAAGCCAATTATATTACATAACGAGAATTGATTATTTATTCATTAACACTTTGAATGCCAGCTTCGCTCAAAGCTGCCCTTAGAGTATTTACATTAACTCACAATGGGGCAGAAACGAGTTACGCTTTAATGTCCGCTATTAGCACTTTGACGATGTTCGGCTTGGAGCGATAACCGGACTGTCGGGTCAACTCGTTTTTGGACATTTCCTAGTTAGAATTTTCGCGCTAAATGTGAGGAGGCAAGTTAACAAAACTATTCTATACTGACCACTTGGATCTACATTTGGTTTTTAAATGATTCATTATTCAGTTCTAAGCTCAATGCTTGCGCATCATAGACACCACCGTTTGGCTTTATACCTTTACCAAGAGTAATGGTAAGATGTGTTGTAACAGTTCGCTCAGCAAAAGCTGGTTCATGCACAGTATGCGTTGTTTGACTCGTACAACTTAATAAACCACAACGAGTTGTTTGCTCAGTATGTCTAGAACCATTGTGCAGAGAACGCTGAGTTTGGTTAATTTCTACTGTTTTTTCTATCACGCTAAACCAGTCGTAGCCTTTATCAAGCGTCAGTTTAGCAGCTTGCTGCATGGTTAGTTCGAGCCCTTTGTGTTTAGAGCTATGACGAGTTTGATAATGAAGTTCATATTTATCCTCGCCAAGCTGAGTTGTTGTCAAACCACGGATACTGCTTTCATTAGCATGTTGAGAGCTTGTACAGCCAGTTATAACAAAGATCAGTAAGGTGAATAGTGCGTTTTTCATGTTGCCTCGCTTATTGCCATTGTTGATTGCGTGCTTGTTGTTCAGCTGTTCGGTCAAGTGGTAGGCCTTGAATATGCTGATCAATAAAGCTATCTAGGGCAGGCACTTTACTTGCTAAGCTGTAATCTTGGCTGGTTATCACCTGTTGATTGCCCGATACACTAAGTTGCCAGCTACCTTGATGCTTACACGCAATATGGGTTTGCTGAGTTTTATCACTGTATAAAGTGAATTGGCGGCAATAATCGCCATTATTATTAACAAAACTAAGCTCTGCTGTTAGTGTTCTAGCTAGATCAATACGTGTATTGTCACCACTGAGCTGTTGCTCAAGTGCTTGTGCAATGGGTTGCTCTAACCCTTGTTGTTGAGAAAGACTCGCAACTGCTACTGTAAATAGCACAGCAATACTTGCGGCAATCGCCATATGTTTGCGCCCTGCACGTTTGAATTGCTGCCATTTTGAAAGTGAAACAATATTAGCATTGTTATGTTTTTCAAGTGTTTGAGATAACTCGTCAGACAATGGTATAGCATCAATTTGCTCGGCATGCTGTTTCACTACTAAGTCAACCTCGCAGAGTTCGGCAAGGCGCATTGCCAGTTGCTCATCTTCAGCAATGGCGTTACGTACAGTCTCCATTTCAGCTGCAGGTAATTCGTTATCCAAAAAAGCGCTCAGGGTCTGGTCGTTAATCTTCATGCGTTTTCCTTGGTAAAATCAGGCTTGATCAATCGATAAAGCGCAGCTCTGGCTCGTGATAGTTTACTCATTACGGTCCCCACGGGTATATCAAGGGTGTGTGCCACGTCTTTATAGGCCATGCCTTGTACGGCGACCAACGAGACAATTGCTCGTTGCTCATCGGGTAATGAAGCCAGTGCTTTATTGACTCTGTCTAACGTTTCTTGAGTTGTGTAACTATGCTGTTGGTCATCGCATACGCCCTCTTGCAGCTCTGTGTTTTGTACTGCTTTTAAGCGAACTTTTTGCGAACGATATTCGTCAATCCATACATTGCGACACACTTTAAACGCCCACTTTAATGGCTCTATGTCATCGGGAATGCCTTTTGATAAAAGTTTTTCTACTGTTATTTGTACAATATCATCGGCATCGGCTTGGTTACCTGTAAGCGAGAATGCGAATCGCCTTAGCGCAGGTAATAAACTGGTTACTGTATTTGTCATATGTTCCCTTTATTGATTAGGGTGAAGGCTGATTAACAAAACAACTCATGAAGGGTTCAGCCAACTCACACTACTATAACGGGAAAGAAAAAATTATATTCCAAATATATGCAATTTTTTTTTATATTAAACGTTATAGTCATACCTAAACGAAATGAAAAGTCTCTGAAATATGAAATTGAAAGTATTTGTTTTGAGTAGCTTGTTGTTGTCTTCAAGTAACTTATCAGCGGCAATTATGAAGCCAATAAATGGTGTGATTAACCAAGTTGAACCTGTAATTGAACAACTCAAGCCTAACATAAGACAACCTGGAGATGATTTACGCAAGCTTGAGTTAATTGATAGCGCAGCCAATTTAAGCACGGGGTTACCCGCTAGACTGCCCATAGTAAATAAATTAAACGAGCTCGTATTCGTTGAGGTTGAAGTGGAACAGGGTTTTCGTGCGGTTGAAAGGCAGTGGGTGATATTGGCTGATCAACATCATCAGGCTAAGCTTGCCCAGATCGGTGCGCAAATAGTGAACCACAAACAATATGAAGGGTTAGGACTCACCTTAGTGAGTTTTGTTGTTCCGCCAAGCTATGACTCTAAAACAAAGTTGCAAGCGTTACTCTCACTTGATGAGTCAGCGTTACTTGATAGAAACCATATTTACCAAGCGCAAATGAGAGCTCAGCAAGGCTCTTTGACTAAGCCGCGCAAACCTTGGTGCGAGATCCCAGTAAAGGTCGGTATGATTGATAGCGCGGTTGATATGGAGCACCCTGGTTTTGCTGCAGCTCAGATAAAAACACAATCATTTTTACCAAACCAGTTGGCATCTCCAAGCCAGCACGGTACGGCTATTGCTGGCGTAATGGTTGGTAAGCATGCACAGTTAACCCCGCGATTAACCCAAGCTACTTTATACAGTGCAGCGGTGTTTTATCGTCAATCTGATTTATCGCAAGGGGCAACGTTAGCGGCGATTGTTGATGCATTGAACTGGCTGGTATCCAGTGGCGTGCCCGTTATAAATATGAGTTTTACCGGCCCTGATAATGCTATTTTAGCTGCGGCTATTGGTGTCACCACTGCTAAGCAAGTAACCTTAGTGGCTGCTGCGGGCAATGAAGGGCCTGCAGCTCGACCCCTTTATCCTGCGGCATATGAAAACGTCATTGCGGTGTCTGCGGTAAATAAAGAAGGGGCTATTTATCGTTGGGCAAATCAAGGTGATTACATTGATTTTACAGCGTTAGGTGTGAATGTATTGACCTTGCAAGCTGGAGAGGGACTTGGTCGTGAGTCGGGCACATCTATGGCTGCGCCGCATATTTCAGCGGCGGCTGCGTGTTTAGCTGCTAAGTCTAAAGCCCCCCCAGAAAGTATTTACGGGCAATTAGAACAACTTGCAAAAGACTTAGGAGAGCCAGGCAAAGATGCTGTGTTTGGCTATGGTTTGATTGATTAAAAGGTCGCTTTTAACGATACCGAAGCAATACTTTGAGTATAAGTGTTAGCAGCCAATTTTGATTGGTAGTCGCCGAACTCGGCTTCGGTGATAACACTAAGTGAGTCAAACAAGGCTAACTGCCAAAATGCTTGTATAACACTGCGCTTCTCATCTCTTGAAGCCTCACCCTCAGTGTCAGTGAGTAGTTGCTGTGCCAGTTCTTGATAATCTTTATCTTGATAGCGCCAGCCTATACCGGCCTTATTTTTTAGCTTAAATACATTGAAGCTGTGACTTAGACGTGTATTGAATGACCAACCTTGAAAATTAAATTGCTCAGCTGCGGCATCTTCTTTATCTAAGCTTGCCCCCAACATCAGCATGGTCGCCCCTTGGTTAATAAAATAATATAGGTTGACATCTAAGCCTAAGCCGTCTGCATCGCGCATCGACTGGGTGGCAAATTGTTTTTCAGCAGTGCGAATCGCGGTACGTAAGTAAGTGGTCGGATTGAGGTAGTGAC
This sequence comes from Pseudoalteromonas sp. S1727, assembly GCF_005886375.1. Lineage (NCBI taxonomy): Bacteria > Pseudomonadati > Pseudomonadota > Gammaproteobacteria > Alteromonadales > Pseudoalteromonadaceae > Pseudoalteromonas > Pseudoalteromonas sp. S1727. The sequence continues at coordinate 56,088 of NZ_PNDT01000064.1, read as the reverse complement.
TGATATACAGGCTTGCTTGATTTAAAGTTAAGAAGGCTTGCTGTGCAACTTTTGCAGACGCCCCGTCATATCGGATCCCGAAATCAGTGTTCGATAGTGTATATTTTGTGTCTAGGCTGTATTGATGCAATGCCAAGTCATATTGATCTAATTCATGGTAATTTGTTTGCTGGTATTGATAGCTGGGTGTGAACTTAAGGCTATCGGTGGCGTTTAGTTCAGCATTGAGGCCCGCTGCGAGCCTTGTTCCAGTGTCACTTTGTGAAGAAATAACATCCAGCTCTTTAATGGTTAAGTCTGAATTTGTGGTTAAGCCAACCTCTGCATTAGCATTAAAGGTTGCATCTGCAGCGAGTAGCTGAATGCTTGCCGTTAAAGTACTTAACGCTATGAGTGTGTTGAATGTTCGCATATTAACCTCCTCAAGGTGCGCCGGGTAAACCCGGCACGCTATTTTATTAAAGACCTAAATTCAGACTGTTTTGAATGTTATTAACAACTTCGGTGGTCGTTGCCGCAGTGACTTGTTCAGCAACTTGCTGATTAACGCTGTTGCTAACAGTTGATGAAATGGTTTGCTGAACACTACTTTGTACAGAACCCACTGCTGCTTGCTGCATGTTGCTTGTAAGCGCTGATTGCACACTATTGCTGAGCAGCGATGCTTGACTTATGCTCAGCCCATTTACATCACTCAACGCAGTTTGTGTTAATACATCTGTTTCTTGGTTCAGTTGACTTTGCACAGAGCTGGCTTCGTTTTCAGCTGTGTTTGAGGTTGTTGTATTGCTAACTAACGTTGTTGCAGTCTCTGACATAGGTTGCCCTGTTAGGCTTACTACATTCGTGGTATCTGATACAGCAGATACAGAATTAGCTAAAGCAAACTCTGACGGTGCTTGTGTAGCCTGTTCATTACTGCTTTGGGCCGCTGCTTGAGAGTTTGCATTAGCATTATTGCTATTTTCGGTATTGGCTGACAGTGATGGTTCTGACGTTGAAGCTGAGCCTGAAGCTTGGCTAGATAGCATCACATTTGTATTGGTGCCCACGGTTTGATTTGAGTCTGTAGAAACCTGACTATAATTAGCCGCTTGTTGTTCGCTTGCAACTGACAGTTGTGCGTTTGTAGCTGATGAAGCCGCTGAAAACCCTGTTGCAGTTACCACACAGATTGCAATTAATGATTGTTTAAAGTTTGTCATTGTCTTTTCCTCTTTTTGCCATTTGACATAGAGGTAACGAATCAAAGATAAACTTATTCCAAAAAATTCAATTTTAAGATAATTAGAAATGTAGCACTATTGCTCTACGTAGCATATGACTACGCTGTTTAAAAATATCCAACCCTACTGCAAGCTAAGTTTTTAATAAAGCCATGTACTTGTTCTTACTTCTATCGATGGCTCACTTTGGGGCAGAAACGAGTTACGCTTTAATGTCCGCTATTGGCACATAGCAGCCAATTAAACTTGGCAGTATTTTTATGTGGTTGGCTTCATAAAGCCTGTATTTGGTAACTTTATGCCATTATAAGCTTCAATATTATGCCAACTTACACTTCAATTGCTACGCTGTAGCCCAGTAAAAAGGTATGTTCTTATGCCAGTTTATGCTTCAAACAACATTTGGGTGTTGTACATTCCCATTTTTTACCCATCTAAAATTTACTAATACTAATTTCTTATAATACGCTTTCTGGTTAATCCTCATCAAAATTGTAATAGCATCTTTTTTAATCAAATAGGCATATTCTTTCATCATACTTTTGATGTAATACCAATCGACTTAAATATTTAACCATTTTAGCGGGCTAAATAAAGCGCAAACTGCGTTATAAATTTTTTGGGTCTAGAATCTGTATTACTCTTAAGCGCAGCGTCTCTGAACCTCTTTGTGAATAATTCAATTAAAGATCTTTTGCACAAAGAGAAGGGAATGAGAAGTAAATGAGAATGAACTTGAAGGCTAATATTGATATGTGAAAACACGATGAGCTAATAAAGGGTTAGCTGCTATCTCTGACAAATAAGCCACTCAAACACCTGTTATACCTTCTAAAATACCAATTAAAGCAACAGCAAATGCTCTTTTTATATTTTACGTAAAGTCAGTTGTCGATTGAATCAAAATAGGAACTCGGCTATGGTTAATGCATCAATAAAAATAAATTAAAAACGAGTTATGCTTCAGGCTCGTTATTGCTTCAAGAAGGAGTGTAATTTGAAATTTAATGTAGTTTTTGGACTTTTTTTTCTTTTAATCAGTATGTTTACTTGCGCAGTAACAGTAGATCAAAGCACTATCAAATCCCAAGTTTTAGATTATGCTTACGTAGCCAAAATAGGAGGAAAGCTGGTTCAAGATAATACTAGGGTTTCTAACTTTGTAAATAAAGATTACGAAATTAAGGTCTTAAAAAAAACGTGGGTCATTCCTGCAAAATTAGGCACTGGTTTTTATATAGTTGTTGGCTTTGGTTATATTCCTTCTAGCGTTCAACACTTTGATCTTCAAATAAACTACCCAGAAATTACCTTACCATCAGGTGAAAAGAAATCATCTATTTATAGGCAAATTGATGTTAGTGGACACGATGGAACCTTTGTTTGGCCTTTTGATTACTATTTTGATCTAGACTACGAAGTTGTGCCGGGAAAATGGGATATAAGAGTTTTTTCTGAAGGTAACTTAATTCATTCATCCGGTTTCACGGTAATAGATAGTGAATAAAGTGGCTATAACACATATGAGCCTAACTATATCAATAGTTACCAGTATCCTTTTTGAGCGTTTTTATAAATGGACGGTCCATTCAAAATTAACTCTAATTCAATAAGCAAATTCGTTTACTTCGTCTTTCGATGTGGTTGTTAAGTAAGTAGCTTACATTACTAGCACTGCATTTGTTTATTTTCCTCTTAAGCGCAGCGTCTCTTAACCTCTTTGTGAATAATTCAATTAAAGATCTTTTGCACAAAGAGAAGAGAATGAGAAGTAAATGAGAATGAACTTGAAGGCTAATACCGGAGTTTTTCAAGTCAGTTGTCGATTGAATCAAAATAGGAACTCGGCTATGGTTAATGCACCAATAAAAATAAATTAAAAACGAGTAATTTAAGGCAAGGAGTACCAATGAAAAAATGTTTATCAATTTTAACTATCTTAATTTCTGTTATTTCAACAGCGACTTTAGCCAGTAGCGATGAATTTGATTACGATAACTTTGTTAAAAATTATCATCAAGCTATGACAAACACACAAAAACCTAATGCATCTAAAGATGATTTAGAACAGTATTTGTCACTATTAACTGATGATGTTGGTAACCAACATTTTCCAAATGCGCCTGATGACTCTAGAGAGCCAGACGGCAAAGAACTAATGCGTAAAGGAATGTCTCGTTATTTAGGTGTACATACAGAATACAAAGGTAAAATAATAGAGTATATCGTTGGTTATAACGTGGTAGCCCTTAAACATGCGTTCTCTGCAAAAGGCTTACGTTCTGACGGTTCAGAGTTTAGTTATAGCAAAGAAGTTTTAGATGTTTTAGAGCTTGAAGATGGTAAGGTATCTGTAATTCGTAGATACGGGCAATAGTTCACATCACATATATGAGCCTAACTCTATCAAGAGTTACCAGTATTTTTGACCGTTTTTATAAATTAAATTATAAAATAGGACAGGCACAATTTTTTGCAACATTCACTAAGAAGCAAAATAGCAAAAATATATGCCTTGTCCTTATTGCCTTTTTATCTTCTTCACTTTACCGAGCGTAGCCACTAAACCCGATTATGGTAATTTATACACCAAGTAGTTCATCAGCTTAAAGAGGCTACTTATTTAATACACACGGTATTAAAATTTAGCGCCCAGCCACAACCAAATTTTATCAGTATCTACTTTACCAGCACCAACATCACCTGCCGAATAGGCGGCATATTTAATACCTACGGTTAGGTTTTTCGCAAATTTTCTAGTAAATACAGCGTTAATTTCACTTCCTAAATTATCAACTGTTGGTGTTGCTTCGTCTGCACTGTAATCATGATAAACCAATGACCAAGCACCACCGAGGACTTTCCCTGAAACTGAGGCGTATAAATCGACTAAACCTTCCTTTGGTGTCGTTAAAAATTGGTCTGCCCAGCCGTTGAATTTATGCAAAGTTGCCAAGGGGGTTGAAAAACTATATTGAGCATTATCACTGCCGAGAACTTCGCCGCCTAACTTTACAGTCACAGTGTTAAAGCTATAGGCGCCTTCAAGGGCAATATAATCTGCTGTGTGATCACTGCCATTGTCGTTAGCTTGTTGACTTGCATATTCAGCTAAATAGGCAAAGTTATCTTTTTTACCTTTGAAGCTTAGTCCGTAGGTATCTAAGCTATTTGGTGTGCCTTCATCGACTTCTAATAGGTAGCTATAGCCGGTGAGTAGTCCTAACTCTGTTTTATAATTTATATGTAACAGGTGATCATTGGAATGCAGATCTTTTGCTTCAGCAAATATACGGTTACGTTTGTTTATGTAGCTATAACTTGTGTTTATTTTGCTGGTTGCAGTGTAATTAAGGGTTGCGGCATCAAAAGTTTGCCTATCTTGGCGCCAGCCAACATGGCCCACATAGCGTTGATTGTCGAGGGCAATAATTTGGCGGCCTACTTTTGCGGTGAGTTTGTCTGATTTATATTGCAAAAATGCTTGGTCAAGCTCTGTGCTTTCTGGATCGGCGATAACGGAATAAAGTAGGTTGTTGCCGATGGCATCGTTATAATTATCAACCCCTGCGAGCTGTCGTGAATCTTCAAACTCAATTACCCCAGAAAAACCTTGGTAGTCGGCGCTGGTATAATTTAAGCGTGTACTTATTGTTAAAGCTGATGCGTCTTTTAAGATGTTGTCTTGCTGTACCCCTTCATAACGTATGTTGAAGTCGAGAGTTGTTTTTGATTGCGTATCGGCGTAAGTCGTTGCTGTTGTACCAGCTAATAATAGTAAGGTGGTTACTTTTGATAGTTTTGCTTGAAATGTCATGTTTTTCCCTTAAATTTTTTATGTTTTAATTTTTTAGCTCTTAGGCAACATCAGATTGTTTTTGCTTAGGGGTTGCTGTTGGTATCACTTCTATTTTTCTTTGTTTTTCATACAAGAAAGTTAATACAGCTGAGCGCAGACGGTTATATTCTGGATTTTCGGCCAAGGCTAAGCGGTCTCTTGGGTGTGGTAAATTTACCTCTAATATTTCGCCAATTGTTGCCGCAGGACCATTGGTCATCATCACGATGCGATCAGATAATAAAACGGCTTCGTCAACGTCATGAGTGATCATGATCACGGTATTATTGAGCTTTTGCTGAATTTCCATTAGTGAGTCTTGCATGTGAGCGCGAGTTAATGCGTCTAAGGCCCCAAAGGGTTCGTCCATTAAGAGTACTTCGGGTTTCATTGCAAGTGCTCTTGCTATACCGATCCGCTGTTTCATACCCCCCGATATTTCGTCAGGGCGCTTATCTTTGGCATGATCCATGTGTACTAAATTTAGGTTGTGTTCTATCCATTGTGTCATTTGGGCTGGAGACATTTCATTTTTGAAAACACGTTTTACAGCCAGTTCTATGTTTTCATAGCATGTGAGCCAAGGTAATAAAGAATGATTTTGAAATACGACTGCTCGCTCAGGCCCAGGCTCAGTCACCTCTTTATTATTTAATAATACGCCGCCTTTGGTTGCTTTATGTAAACAGGCAACAATATTTAGAACCGTTGATTTACCACAACCGGAGTGGCCAATTAAAGAGATAAACTCGCCTTTTTTAATTTGCAGATCAACATCCTTCAATGCGGTGAAGTCACCTTTTGGGGTCGGGAATACCATATCTACTTTGCTGATATCTAAAATTATACTCATTTTATTTCCTCAGAATTTAGTGGCTAACGTTGCGCGCTTGATTTGTCCCAAGAGAGCTTTTTTTGCAGCTGTAACATAGTGCGATCTAGCATGAAGCCAATCAGACCAATCACAATGACGGCTGTCATAATACGGCTGAGTGATTGTGAGCTGCCGTTTTGAAATTCATCCCATACAAATTTCCCAAGCCCTGGGTTTTGTGCCAGCATTTCGGCGGCAATTAAAACCATCCAGGCAACACCTAATGACATTCTCATACCGGTAAAAATGGCTGGGATAGAAGCAGGAATAACAATTTTTTGAATATGTACTAATCTTGGCAGGCTTAACACTTTACTTACGTTGACCCAATCTTGGTTCATTGATGCAACACCAAACGAAGTGTTAATAACCATTGGCCAGATGCTACACAGCGTCACGGTGATCAAGGAGTTGATGAATGATTTGGCAAATAAAGGCTCTGGTGATACATACAAGGCACTGACGACCATGGTCACCAGAGGTAGCCAAGCTAAGGGAGAAACGGGTTTAAAAATTTGAATAATAGGGTTGATTGCCATGTTGAGGTTTTTACTTAAACCAATGGCAATACCTAATGGTATGGCTATTATTGCGGCTAATAAAAAGCCACTTAGTACAGTAAGTAAACTTGTTATTATTTGATCTAAAAATGTTTCCTTACCTGTATAAGCACGTATTTTTGGCCCGTAGCTTGGATCTTTTGCCATCCGCGCTTCATTTCTTTGTTCTTGGCGTAAATAAAATGCAGTCTCTTTTTCGCGCTCAGTATTATGTTCATTAATCAAGTTACTTATTTGTGTTGCAACTGAACTTGGCCCAGGAAACTTACCTAATGAGGTATCGATGCTGCTGGCTGTGAGTGACCAAAATAATAAAAAGCATATAATACCGACTGTCGGTAGAACTATTGCTTTTGCCTTTGTGGTAAAAAATGCAGTAAAAAGACCCTTAATAGTCATGGGTTGGCTCCCCACTACTTTTTTGCTCAATATTGCTGTCATGATCGTTCCTTAATGCACTGTTAAGCTGTGCATTACTGTTATTAATTAGATTAAAAGATTAAAGCTTGTCACCCGCTTTTAAGCCTATCTTGAATTTATTGATGTAGTCGTTTGGCGCTGTACCGTCGTAAACAATATTGTCGATAAAGTGTTTTTGCGGCTCGCGATAGCCATCTTCATCAACGAGATCTGCAAAATCGCTTTTTAATAACAGTTTGTCTGCAACTAACGATTGTGCTGCTGCCATGTAAATATCTGGACGGTATACTTTTGCTGCAACATCTTTGTACCAACTGTCTGGCTTGTCTTCGCTGATTTGCCCCCAGCGACGCATTTGGGTTAAATACCAGATAGCATCAGAGTAATACGGGTAGGTTGCGTTGTAGCGAAAGAAGACGTTGAAGTCAGGTACTGCGCGTTTATCGCCTTTTTCGTATTCAAATGTACCTGTCATGCTGTTTGCGATGACTTCGCGGTCAGCGCCAACATAGTTAGATTGTGATAATATTTTTACAGCTTCGGGGCGGTTAGCATTGTCGTTTTCGTCTAACCATTTTGCTGCACGAATGAGTGCGCGGGTTAAGCGGATGGTGGTATTTGGGTACTTTTCAGAAAAAGCTTTAGTAATACCAAATACTTTTTCAGGATTGTTTTTCCAAATTTCATAGTCAGTAACCACTGGTACACCGATACCTTTAAAGACAGCTTGTTGGTTCCAAGGTTCGCCCACGCAGTAGCCATAAATAGTACCGGCCTCCATGGTTGCGGGCATTTGCGGCGGTGGTGTGACAGATAATAATGCTTGTGCATCAATTTTTCCTGATGTGTCACCTTTATGAGGCGCATAGAATCCTGGGTGAATATTGCCTGCCGCTAACCAGTAACGAAGTTCATAGTTATGCGTTGACACAGGAAAAACCATGCCCATATTGAAAGGTTTACCTGCATCTAGGTATTTTTCTACTACGGGTTTTAGTGCATCGGCTTTGATTGGATGAACGGGTTTACCGTCAGCTTGTTTGGGAATATTGCCTTTCATTTGTGCCCATATTTCATTGGAGACGGTAATCGCGTTACCATTTAAATCCATTGAGAAGGGGGTAATTATCTCGGCTTTTGTACCATATCCAATGGTTGCTGCTATGGGTTGCCCGGCAAGCATGTGCGCGCCGTCTAGTCGGCCATCAATAACACCATCAAGGAGTACTTTCCAGTTCGCTTGTGCTTCAATGGTGACGTATAAGCCTTCGTCTTCAAAAAAGCCTTTTTCGTAAGCGATAGCGATGGGGGCCATGTCGGTTAATTTTATAAAGCCAAATGTTAACTCTTCTTTTTCGGGGTAACCTAACTCAGCAGCCAGTAAAGATGTGGTGAGTAATGAGCCTGATATGCAAATACCCGCTATCACAGCGTGGCATAATTTTTTGCATTTCTTTTTTAAGCGTATTTTCAACATACTTTTCTCCAAATAAAAAAAAAGCCCACAGCAACGCAGATAAATCTGAATTGCTGTGGGCTACTATGCCAAACTAAAAATGACTACGGCTTTGCAGTGCGATTAGTTTTAACGGAATAAGTTTTTTAAATTAGTTTATTAAGCTGTTAATAAAACCGCTGTTGGCCTCATTAACATAAACATCATTTACTTGGATAAAGCATAGTGTATGCCATTTTTTAAATGTTCAATCTATACAGTAGGTTATGTTTTTTTCGTGGGGTGATTTACTCGTTGTAATTTTGAATTATGATTCATTAAGGGGAATGGCTTGCATTAAGCTGGTGCATTTTTGAAAGTCTGCAAGTCAATTTGGTTATTGATACTCTGCGCGAAAATATCTTGCACAGAGCAGGCCATAGTTAAGGGATATGAAACGGCTTTATTTGTGCTGAAAAAGGTCTTTGCGATAAATAGTCGCAATATCTAACTGGGCGCGTTGCTCAGAACTGATATGGCCATTGTTTAACATCATGTCAGCAATTTTTTCCCCGTAGTGTGACTCTGGTGCATTAAAATCAGTATTGTTTAAGTCCGAAAATTGGTTATAACTTGGCACTAAGCGGGGGGGATGATTATTAAACGTTAAGCAACTGCCTAGTAAGGAAGGGGCGATCACATCGATTGGAGTATCTAAATACTTAGCGCGAGTTAAAAGTCGGGCAGCTTCAAAACGATTGGGGATGCTTTCTAGCCATTGGCAGGCTTCATATAAAGCGCAGATCAATGCCTTGGTGGTATTTGGGTATTGTTGTTGCCAGCTTGCCATTAGGCCGAGTACTTTTTCGGGGATATCTTGTAATAAATCTGCCGATGTTACGCCTGTAACACCTACGGCTTCTCTTACAGCTTTGGCATTCCATGGTCCTCCTACACAAAAACCATCTAAATCACCAGATTGCAAAGATGGCACCATATTTGATGGTGGTACTATCAGCAAATTAATTTCAGATACTGCTATGTCACTACGTTTAAGCCAGTCTGTCAGTTGATAATAATGACAGCTGTATGGAAAAACGACAGCAAAAGTTAGTTTTTCATTTATCAGTGCTCTTTGAGCTATTTCATGCTTGAGAATATTGGCCTCGAATGGCATAGGTAACTGAGTTACTTGATGTTGTGCGAGGATTTTATTATACAATGAACTGGAAATGGTTATGCCGTTACCATTTCGACTTAATATCAGTGGTGTTATAACCGTTGAGCGCTCTCCGTATAGACCAAGATTGCTTGCTATTGGCATAGGGGCAAGCATTTGGGCTGCGTCAATAACACCTGTGTGTAGCTTGTCTCGTAATGTGGCCCATGAGTTTTGTTTAGATAAAGTAACTGTAAGTCCCCATTTAGCAAAAAAGCCCATCTCATAAGCAACAACAACTGGAGCGCTATCTGTTAAGGGCATAAAACCGAGGGTTAACTCTTTTTTTTCAATATTAGAAATCATTTTGGTTCTCTAAAGAATGCTGGCAACAGATAAAATATTTCTAGCGACATCATCCATTTTTTGACTATTGTCCATCGCTGTTTTTCGAATGAAATGATAGGCCTGGGTTTCAGACAATTGTTTGTTTTCCATCAACCAGAGCTTTGCTTTTTCAATGTTTTTTTGACTCGATAATTTTTGCTTTGTGGCAGCGAGTTCTTGCTTTAGATCTTGAAATACGGCAAAACGAGCGATCGCTACATCGATAATTGACCGCACGCGTTGATGGCTTACTTCACCAATAACATAGGCACTCACACCTGATTTAACCAATTGATTTATTGTGGTGCTAGGATTTTGATGTTCAGAAAAAACCACAATGGGCTTGGGGGCAAATTGTGATATTTGGTTTAGGTTTTCAAGCATGTCGCGATCAGGTGATTCAATATCGATTATGATAATGTCAGGATCAAGTTGCTCTACATCTTTGAGTAAAGGCATGCCAGAATGGGCAATATGAAAAATATCATAGTGATCATTACTTAATACATTCATCAAAACCGTTGCTTTTGCTTGGTTATTTTCTGCCAGTAGCACCTTTAATTTAGTGGGGGCTGCTTGCTTGGTGACTGATGATAAAGTAAGTGTGTTCTTTTTCAATTTAGTTAATACAGGAAATAAGAGACTAAAGAGAAACAAGCAACATTTATGCCTTGTGACAAAGTTTTTAAATATCATGACGTTAAATTGCAACGCTGGCGATTGCAAAACGATTGTGCGATTTAATGATGCAATGATGCGCCATAATCGCTCACAGTAACAACAGATGTTTTAATCCACTGTAAAATAAAAGAGAAAAATAAAAGGACAGGCACAAATTTTTAGTAAGTAAGGAAAGCCAATTGCAATGAATGCACACGAATGTTTTGCAAAATCCACAGCATTAACTACTGTTATTATATACAGTGATTAATGAGCTTTATCTTATGACTCGTGCGAGAAAAAACCTTATTGATTTAGCATCCACATCATACTACCACTTAATAGCTCGCTGTGTCAGGCAAGCATACTTATGTGGTAATGATAAACATACAGGAAAAAATTTTGATCATCGTAGGGAGTGGCTTATAGAACGAATAAAGTTATTAAGTAGCGTGTTTGCTATTGAAATAGCAGCTTATGCGATTATGAGTAATCATTACCACTTAGTAGTAAACGTGAATAGGCGACAAGCACTGGAGTGGTCTGATATTGAAGTCATTGAGCGCTGGTATCAACTTTATAATGGCCATATATTAGTTGACCGCTTCTTAAATGGTGAGCAGTTTGATGAAGCCAATTTACTATTTTTTAATGAGATAATCGCTAAATGGCGAGAAAGGTTGTATGACATTAGCTGGTATATGAAAAACCTTAATGAGTACATAGCCCGTGAAGCCAATAAAGAGGATAACTGCACAGGCAAGTACTGGGAAGGACGTTATAAGTCACAAGCTTTATTAGATCAAACAGCAGTGCTTAGTTGCATGGCTTATGTCGATTTAAACCCCATCAGAGCAAATATAGTAGATACACTTGAGGACAGCGATTACACTTCAATTCAAGAGCGACTAGCGCATTTAAAAGCCTTTACCACAAGTGCAGTTAAAGCAAATAAATCCTTAAAGAAAAACGATAGTATTCAGCATGAAAGTCAACCTGCACAGCTAAAACCATTTGGTGGTAATCATATAAAACACACAATCCCTATTGCCTTGCTAGATTACATTGAATTAGTGGACTGGAGTGGTCGTCACATAGATCCAAATAAAAAAGGGCATCTCAACAACACCGTGCCGAAAGTACTGCTCACATTGAATATAGATGAAGCGCAATGGCTTGAATCTGTAAAGCGATTCAGGCATCAATATTCAAATTTTGCAGGCAGCAAACAGCGTCTAAAGCAACATGCGGCAAGCAACGATGTCAAATGGTATAAAGGGGTGGGGTAGCACTAAGTTTGCCATGTAATTGAAAAATAATCTCCGATAAAGCACCCGTCTAGCAAAGGCTTGCTCTGCAGCCTAATATTCTATCCAAAAATGTAAAGCTTTGAATAATCTCTGTGAAAAAACTGAAAATGTATAAAAAAGACGGGTGAATGTTAATAAACTTGAAGTGATTTTTGACACTAGTACAGTTAAAGTATAAAAGATGCCTGTCCTTTTGTTTCTTTATTTTATGCCTGTCCTCTTTATTATTTATTGTTATTCTTTTTATCTACATGTTGTGAGTGATGTTTAACTGTATATTTTAAGGAAAGTGGGGCAAAAGATACGTAATGCCCCGATTTGTAGCTCTGTACTTTTATAGTGAAAACGATTTTACGACATCACTCTTTTAATTAAACAGACGTGTTTTTTGCCTTTTTGAATTAACCAGTATTGATCAAATAACGGCAATTGCATTGCTGTACTTTCGATTTGGTTAACTTTTTCACCATTAACGCTTATTGCGTTATTACTAATGAGTTCTCTGGCTATGCGTCTAGAGCTTGCGAGATTAGCTGCAATTAATAACTCAACAAGGTCGCTTTGAGGTGATTGTATACAGGGGACGCCATCAAATTCGAGCTGCTTTAATTCACTTAAACTTAGCGTTTGTACACAACCACTAAATAGCGCGTCAGTGATGCGTTCGGCACTTGCCAGTGCAGCTTCGCCGTGAACAAAAAGCGTTATTTGTTGAGCTAAAATCTTTTGTGCTTCGGGCTTAGTTTGGCTGAGCTCATCGCAGGCTTTTATATTATCAATTTCATCGCAGTTTAAAAAAGTGTAGTAGCGTAGAAAGTTGTATACATCAGCATCATCAACGCTGAGCCAAAATTGGTAAAACGCGAACGGGGAGGTTTTTGTTGGATCAAGCCACACAGTACCTGTTTCAGTTTTACCGAATTTTTTGCCATCTGATTTTGTGATCAATGGTAAAGTTAACCCATATACAGTTTCGTTATTTTGTCTTCTTGTGAGGTCTATACCACTGATAATATTTCCCCATTGATCATTGCCACCGATCTGCAATCGACAATTAAACTGTTTATTAAGTTGTGCAAAATCAAATGACTGCAGTAGTGCGTAGCTAAACTCGGTGAACGATATTCCTTGTTCTGGACGATTAAGTCGCTGTTTCACTGACTCGCGGTTGATCATTGAGTTTATTGAAAAGTGTTTTCCGATATCACGGAAGAAATCAATAATATTGATGTTGCTCATCCAGTCGGCATTATTAGCAATCAGCAATGGTTTCTTGTCGCTGTACATTAATTGTTGTATTTGTTGGGTCAGTTTTTTAACCCATAGAGCCACTGTTTGCTCAGTGTTTAAGCTGCGCTCAGTTGCTTTAAAACTGGGATCACCAATCATGCCTGTTGCCCCACCAATTAAAGCAATTGCTTGATGGCCTGCATCTTGAAAACGCTTAAGCATGAGTAGTGGCACTAAATGACCGATATGTAGGCTATCGGCAGTAGGATCAAATCCGCAGTAAAGCACTTGCGGTTGTTGTAAAGCTTGTTGCAGTTGTTCTAAATTACTTGCTTGGGCAATGAGCCCTCTGGCTTGTAGATCATTTAATAACGTCATGTTTCTGTCCGTCTAAAATTTTATTCAGACTAATAATCAGAGCGCCGGTTTACTATATCCCAATAGGGATAGTTTTTACTTTGGTAGGGTAATTAGGTGGTTATAAAACAATTGAAAAAACTCACTTAAAGATGCAATGTTGAGCTGCTGGTAAATACGTTTTCGGTGATTTTTAACTGTTCCTTCGCTGATCGCCAGCTTTAATGCTATTTCTTTACTATCGTAGCCTTGTGCAATTAGCACTGTTATTTCTTGCTCTCTTTTAGTTAGTATATCCCGACCAAAGGTCGTTAATGCATGTTGCACTGAGGCATGCAACTGAGTGCCGCCTAAATGGTCTTTGATCGGCTCAGCTAAATGAAAGTCGGCTCTTTTCCAGTGCTGTCGACATAAAGACTCGATGATACAAAAATATGGTTTAAGCTCAGATAGTCGCTTTATACTGATATGGTTTTTATCATTTATAAAACCTAAGCAAATGATCACCCAAAGTTCAGGCTCTATTTCGATGAATATACCCAGTTCATCTTTCCACCCAGTTTGTTGGTAAAAGCGTTGGCAATAAGCGTGGTAGTCTAAATCTTTGCTAATAACTTCTTTAAGTGTATAAACTCCTTGCTGCTGATGAGTATTTAAATACCGTATAAAGGGATCATTTTGATAATCATTGGTTAAATAACGCTGAAACAGTAGTTCCCGCTCTTTTTCAATTGAATCATACAGATAAATAGGGCGTTTAGCTTCTTTACAACCAAGTATTACTGCACAATCAAACGCTAGGCATGCATGGGTCAGTTGCATTATTTTGGCACTAAATTTAGGTGTATTCAGTGCTGAGATAGTTTCAGATACTAGGCTGAGAAAATGGTTATCTGGCATGATTTATCGTTTATAAAGTGCTGCATGTACACACAGTTTAATGAGTTACGCTTAATTAACCAAGGGGTTAACGCACGCGCGTTTGGTCGTTATTTTCATTTATTATGAGCCGCGATTTTCGGCTCTATTTTAATTCAAGCTTATAAACTTAGCCGTGGTTGTATAAAGTCTAAAAATGCCGTAATACGAGACGACACTGCACCGCTTTTATAATACACCCCATGAACAGGCTCGCGATTATTTGGTGTAATGAGCGATTCGGGTAGTAGTTCGATTAGCTTATTTTCTTTTATGTCATCAGTTACCATAAAGTTTGAAAGTAGGGCGATGCCTTGGTTTGCAATACACAGTTGTCTGATTGTTTCGCCACTACTTGCACAAAGATCAAAGGTTAATTTTACAGGCTCAAGCAATGGCCATTGATTGAGCTTTGCAGCATCAGTAAATCCTAACAGGGTATGGTTTTGCAAATCCGCGCTAGTACGAATGGGTGGGGCATGTTTTAAATAATCAGCCCCAGCTACTATTCGTAGTTTACTATTTCCTAGCTTACGAGCGTGCAGATTTGAGTCTTTTAACTCACCAATACGAATGGCTAAGTCGGTTTTTCGCTCTAATAAATCAATAATATTATCGTGTGATGTAATGTCGAGTGTTATCTGTGGGTAGTGTTTTCTAAACTCTGGAACTAATGGCATAAGCTGATGCAGTACAAATGGGCTTGCGGCATCGATCCGCAGGCGGCCACTCGGTACCTGTTTTAATAGCTTAATAGCTTAATAGCTTCTTCGCCTGAATAAAGTGTATTTAACCCTTCTCGGGCGTATTGAATGAAGGTATGACCTTCTTCTGTCAGCTCTATGCGGCGTGTTGTTCTATTTAATAAAGTAGATTGCAACGTGTTTTCTAGTCGAGAGACAGCCCGCGATACTTTTGCAACGTGCTGACCCAGTAAGTTGGCAGCGGCAGAAAAACTACCACAATCAACCACAGTGATAAAGGTTTCTAGATCTTCTGTTTTAGCGTGCACAGCCATTAAAGTTACCACTTTATATTTGCATAATTGACAAAAGTATTTTGTCATTTACGCTATTTTTTGCAAATGTTTTTTTAGCCAAACTGTGCACCTACTTTAATTGTGAGGATGTAATGATGCCATTGGCTTTATGGGCGCTTACTTTAAGCGCGTTTGCGATAGGAACTACAGAGTTTGTGATCGTTGGTTTAGTACCTACCATTGCGGGAGACTTAGGTGTTAGTCTGCCCTGCGCAGGGTTGTTAGTTAGTTTATATGCTGTGGGTGTCGCTATCGGTGCGCCAGTATTGACAGCTTTGACTGGGCGATGGAATCGCAAAATTGTATTGATGAGTTTAATGACGTTATTTGTGATCGGTAATTTGCTTGCATGGCAAGCGCCCAGCTACGAAACTCTGATCATAGCGCGCATATTAACAGGGCTTGCTCACGGGGTGTTTTTCTCTATTGGCTCAATGATTGCTACCGGTTTGGTTAGTAAAAATAAAGAAGCAAGTGCCATTGCCATTATGTTTACAGGCCTTACTGTTGCATTGGTAACCGGTGTGCCATTGGGTACCTGGATTGGTCAGCACTTTGGCTGGCGGGCAACATTTTTAGTGGTGTCGATGCTTGGCTTAATTGCATTAATTGGTAGCGCTATGTTGGTACCTAACAATCTAAAGCAGTCAGCACCGGCAACATTTAAAGAACAATTACACGTGTTGATCAAACCGCGTTTACTGCTGGTTTATTTAATGACAATACTTGGTTATGGCGGCACGTTCACCGCGTTTACGTATTTAGCACCTATATTAGAGCAGCATACAGGGTTTACGCCTTCAGTTATTGGTTTAATCATGTTGGTTTATGGGGGATCTGTAGCAGTAGGAAATATATGGGGTGGAAAACTAGCTGACCAGCGTGGGCCGATCAGTGCGCTAACGCTTATTTTTAGTGCACTTAGCATTATTCTATTGCTATTTACTTTTACGATGGGCTCAAAAGTTGCTGCGGTTTTGACTATTTTAGTCTGGGGCGCATTCGCATTTGGTAATGTTCCAGGATTGCAATTGTATGTTGTTAAACAAGCGCAACAACACGCACCAAACGCGGTAGATGTGGCATCAGGGTTAAACATTGCTGCGTTTAACATTGGTATTGCCCTAGGGTCAATTATTGGCAGCAGTGTCGTAGAGAATATGAGTTTGCAAGACACTGCGTGGATTGGTGCTGTTATTTCAGTGTTGGCACTGTTGGTCACTCGTTACAATGGCTTATTAGACAAGCGTGAGTTGCAGCATACATAAGGTGTTTTCTTTAACTTCACACCAGCTCTTGAAACTAAAGTTAATGACCTCATACCTTACTTGAGGTCAAAATTTTAAATTAAAAAGTAGTAGGTGTATTTCGAAAAACTTTAGTTAGAAATTTAACAAGTTTGTATTTTAAACCGATTATTTTAGAAGGATTAAATCATGACACAGCGTGTAACAGAAATGCCGGAGTTAGGCATGGGAACATTTCGTCTTGAAGGTAAAACCGCGTATGAATCTGTAAAAATGGCATTAGAGGTGGGTTTTCGCCATATTGATACAGCACAAATTTATGGTAACGAAGAGCAGGTTGGCCAAGCGATAAAAGACAGTAATATTCCACGAGATGAGTTATTTATTACCACTAAAGTGTGGAATAACAAACTCAACAAAAATGATTTTATAGACAGTGTGCAAGAGTCGCTGGTGAAACTTAAGCTTGATTCGGTCGATTTATTGTTGATCCATTGGCCTGCGCCATCAAACAATGAACCAATGAGCGAGTATTTAACGCAATTATTAAAGGCAAAAGAGCTTGGCTTAACTAAGCATATTGGGGTTTCTAACTTCACCATAGCGAATTTAAAAGAGGCTATGCAAACACTGGACTCACGGGAAATATTTACCAATCAAATAGAAGTGCACCCATATTTAACTAACACTAAACTACGGGCATTTTGTCAGCAACATGACATTCATGTCACTGCTTATATGCCATTTGTAGTTGGTAAAGTGTTAAGCGATGAAACAATAATTGATATTGCTAATAAGCACGGCGCAAGTCCTGCGCAAGTGGTGATTGCATGGGAAAATGCCAACGGTATGACCACCATTCCATCATCAACTAAGCGTAAAAATTTAGTTGATAACTTTAATGACAAAGCATTAAAACTGGACGAGGAAGATATTGCCCGTATTGATGCGCTCGATTGTAGTGATCGCCAAGCAACGCCAGACTTTGCCCCTGAGTGGGATCAATAGGCTTGTTTGATAATATTAATTAAAAGTGCAGCCGGTCTGCACTTTTATTCTAATTAGCAAAATAAAGAATATTGTTTAGTGAAATGGTTGAGTTTCAGTAACAAGGATCAGTATGAGCAGTGTAATTATTCTGTTAGGTGCACCTAATAATAGCGATGGTAGTTTAACGGCGATTGCCAAAAGCCGGTGTGACAAGGCGTATCAAGTATTTTTGCAGCAGCCATATTCTAAATTACTTTGTACTGGTGGTTTTGGGGCACATTTCAATACGACTAATACTGCACATGGCGATTTAACTAAAGCTTATTTAATTAAACTTGGCGTGCCTGAAAATGCATTTTTGCCGGTTGCGTTAAGCCGCTTTACATTTGAAGATGCCACACTTGCTGAGCCTATTTTAGCAAGCGCTGAGGCCAAAAAAGCTATCTTAGTTAGCTCTGAATTTCATATAGCGCGCGTGTATTATGTGTTTTCGCATGTTTTACCGCATATTGAGTTTAGCTGCGAAGCGGCAATTACGCCATTACCAGAGGCAGAACTTGAACAACTAGTCGCCCACGAAAAACATGCTATGGAGCGAGAAAGAAGTAATGTGGAAAAACTTAAAAGCCCTCATACTCATTAGCCCAGCTTACATAAGTTATTTTAGTACATCTCCTTTAGTAATATTGCAACCCAAACGACGAGCTAGAAAAATCAAAAGTTAAATTTTTGTTGTTAATTGGTAAGTTAAAATTTATATTATTGGCATACCAATTATGTGAGTGACTGCCTGTGATTAACTGTAATTCCAAACTAAGGACTATGTTTTATGTGTCTGTTTTATCAAGTGCTCTAGCTGGGTGTGGTAGTTCTGATACTAAGAGTACAGCCGATACTGCAATTGCTAAGCAAGATCCGGCAGTTATAAGTGGCGAAAAAATAGGAAAGTTAAATAACACTACAGTTTTAAATATCAATGGTAAGTTAAATATTACTGATGCGCAGTCTGGGGAAGATTTCTTTAATGTTCAGACCAATTCACCTTCATCTTATGGTTTTTTTAATCTTGATGAAGAGGGGAATTGGTCATATTTTGTGGATGTTGATAACCATGATATTTCTACTTTAGCAAAAGGCCAGTTATTAGAAGATGTTGTTACGGTAACTGCTATTGATGGAACAACAGCACAAATCACAATTACAATTGAAGGAGGTGATAGAGACGCTTTAATGGGGTTTATTGCAATATCTGAGGTTGTATTAAAATCGGATGGTGTTGATCAAGGAGCCGATGCGTACACTCTAATTGAGAATGTATTTGCTAAAGGCTCTATTGAGTCTCCTGATATGTATGAAGGAAACCACCAAGGTGTGTTACACATTATAGAAGATACAGATACGACAGTTGGAAGTCATTTTGTTTTTTTAGCGCATCGTGATGACGATCAAGACAAAGATAGCGGTCCAAGTGATAGACAACGCAACGAAATCAAAGCATATGATAAGTCACCAGATTCGACGCTCGCTTATAAAGATGAAACATTCCAATATAGTTGGAAATTTAAAGTAAGTAGTGAGCTTGAACTCACGAGTAAATTTAGCCATTTCTTTCAAATAAAGGCACGAAACGAGAGTAACGACAATACCAATGGTAATGACGATCAACCCATAATTACTCTCTCTGGAGCTCAAAAAAACAGTACAGGTAATCAATTACAAGTACGCTATAGTGCCGGCTTTGATGAAAGTGGGAAGAGCACAGGGCTTGATAAAAATCTTATTGAAACTGATTGGTCACTGATTACAGATGAATGGGTTGAGGTGTTTGTGCAAGCAACTTTTAGTGAAAATGGTCAGTTTGCAATGACATTAACCCGTTTAAGCGATAAACAAGAGATATTTAATATTCACGAACAAAATATAGATATGTGGCGTGGCTTTAGCGAGAAAGACTTTGCACGGCCTAAATGGGGCATATATCGCTCAATAGTTGAAACAGACAGCCTTCGCGTTGATGAAGAGCAAGTAAGATTTGCTGATTTTTCGATTAAAAAAGGAACTTTATCCGCTGAGTGATCTCGTGTAAGGCCTAGAGTATCGAGTTAAATATTTAACCATTTTAGCAAGCTATAATAGTTAATAACCCAACAGTATTGCGATAAAAAGGCGCATCAATCGCATAAAAAAGCCGTTAGTTGCTTATGCATCACTAACGGCTTTTTCAATCGTGACCGAGGTGGTTACTTTACTTCTTTGCCTGCGGCTTGTTGATCAGCGTGGTAGCTTGAACGAACAAATGGCCCTGATGCTGCATGAGTGAAGCCAATTTCATCGGCGTATTCTTTCAGTGCGTCAAACTCAGCTGGTGGCACGTAGCGTTTGACCGGTAAGTGGTGCTTAGAAGGTTGTAGGTATTGACCTACAGTAAGCATGTCGACGTTGTGTGCACGTAAATCACGTAACACTTCTTCGATTTCACTAATTTCTTCACCAAGACCAACCATTAAGCCAGATTTAGTTTTCACTTCTGGGTGGGCTTCTTTAAAGCGACGCAGTAATTCTAATGACCATTTGTAGTCAGCACCTGGACGGGCAAGTTTGTATAATCGTGGGGCAGTTTCAAGGTTATGATTGAAAACATCAGGTGGTGTTTCAATTAAAATCTCTAGTGCGCGGTCCATACGGCCACGGAAATCGGGTACTAAAATCTCAATAGTGATTTTTGGATTATGTTTGCGAATTTCGCGAATACAGTCAGCAAAATGTTGTGCGCCGCCATCACGTAAATCATCACGATCTACAGAGGTGATCACTACATAGCTTAGCTTCATGTCTTTAATTGTTAATGCGAGTTTTTCAGGCTCCGCGGCGTCAGGTTTTAATGGACGACCGTGTGCAACATCACAAAATGGGCAACGACGCGTACAAATAGCGCCTAAAATCATAAAGGTTGCTGTACCGTGGTTAAAGCATTCAGATAGGTTAGGGCATGAAGCCTCTTCACACACTGAATGCAAACCATGTTTACGCATGGCTTGTTTAATGCCGTCGATACGTTCGGTTGATTTAGGTAAGCGAATTTTTAGCCATTCTGGCTTACGCAACATCTCGTTTTTTTCAGTCGGCAATACTTTGACTGGGATCAACGCCATTTTTTCAGCGTCACGCAGTTTTACCCCTGGTTCCATCTTGACTGGTTTATTCATTCGTTTTCAAACCCTTCAGTATACTTAACGGCAGTTGCATTAAGTTTTTTTATCATGTGTTTTACGAGTCCAGTACCTGCTTGTGCAAGATTTTCTGGGCCGTTTAAGTCGGTTGTTTGCACCATATTCATGCCCGCATAACCACATGGGTTAATGCGCAGAAATGGGCTCATATCCATGTTTACATTCAGTGCTAGACCATGAAAAGAACAACCGCGACGAACGCGAAGCCCTAATGATGCTATTTTGCTGTCGTTAACATACACCCCTGGTGCATCTGCTTTGGCGTAGGCTGCAATGCCATAATCATTGAGTGTATCGATAATACACTCTTCAAGCCAAGTGACCAGTTCTCGCACGCCAATTTTTAAGCGACGTAAGTTAAATAAAACGTACATCATTTGCTGACCTGGTCCGTGATAGGTGACTTGACCACCGCGATCAACTTTGATCACTTCTATGTCGCCTGGCGCAAGTAGATGTTCATCTTTACCGGCTTGGCCTTGCGTGAATACGGGCTCATGTTCAACGAGCCAGATTTCATCTGCATCATGTTCAGTACGTACGTCGGTATAGTTTTGCATTTTTTGCCATATTGGCATGTAACGCTGTCTACCTAGTTGACGGACGATTAGGGTGTTTTCGCTCACTGCTGACTCCGCTTTGCGCTTAAAGCATGTGTCGTACGTCATCAATCGCACTGATAACGTTGTAAATTTCTTCAATATGAGCGCCGCTGGTTACTGTAACTACAAGGCTAACTGACTCGTAATTACCTTTACTACTGGGTTTTACTTTAGGAGCATAGTCGCCAGGTGCAATAGGTTGTAACTTAGTTAGAATTTGATCTGTTAAGTTGACGTTTGCCAACCCCATTACACGAAATGTAAATGGGCAAGGGTACTCTAAATATTCATCAAATTTAGTATTTTTTACCGGTGTAGCCACGACGTTGACTCCTCATACTTAATGTGTGTTTAGTTTTACTTAGCTAAACAATAAACCGTTCTGTTAATCTGCTCTCGACCATAATAACAATTGCATTATTAGCGCATTGGCTTGAGTGCTTTAAATTACCACCAATCACGGTAAATTTTTGATGTAAAAACAAGTCGATAAGCTCAATACTTAGCTGCACTAAGCGATGTTTTTTGCACTATAATTGCTTACATAAGTAATGTAATTGCTATTCAGATTATTTGTCGGTTAGATATGGGGCGCATTCTACCATTTTTAAAGCAAAAAAAAACGCCTTGCAGTGCAAGGCGCTTATATTCTTTAACTATGTATTACATTATTTGTAAACGTAGGTAATCATAAATTTTACTAAAGAAGCTACCTTCTTCAACTTCTTCAAGTGTTACTAGCGGATACTGCGCAATAACTTCGCCTTCTAACTGTAACGATAAAGTGCCTACCGTAGAGCCTTTAGCTAGAGGAGCTTCTAATACTTTATCAAGTTTGAAGTCTGCTTTTAAATTTTTACGCTGACCACGCGGAATAGTAATTGGTGTATCCTCTAAAATACCGAGAGATACGTTTTCTTTATTACCCATCCAAATACGTTGCTCAGCAAAGCTGTCGCCTGCTTTATATGGTGTAATTGTTTCAAAGAAACGGAAACCATAGTTAAGTAACTTTTTGCTTTCAACTTTACGAGCTCGCTCACTCGAGGTGCCCATAACAACAGCAATTAAACGCATGTCGTCTTTAGTCGCTGAGGTAACTAGGCTGTAACCTGCCTCTGAAGTATGGCCTGTTTTGATACCGTCAACGTTTAAGCTTTCATCCCATAACAGTGAGTTACGGTTGTATTGTTTAATACCATTAAAAGTAAATGATTTTTCTGCATACACGGCGTACTCATCTGGTACATCACGTATCAGCGCTGCGCCTAACGTTGCCATATCGCGTGGTGTTGTGAAATGCTCATCGGTATCTAAACCATGGCTGTTAATAAAATGAGTATTGCTCATACCTAATTTATCAGCGTGTGCATTCATTAGATCCGCAAATGCGCTTTCGCTCCCAGCGATATGTTCGGCCATAGCTACACAGGCATCATTGCCAGATTGCACTATGATTCCATGATTTAGATCATCAACACTAATTTGCTTACCGACTTCGATAAACATCTTTGATGATTCAGGGAAGTTTTTAGCCCACGCTTTTTCACTTACCGTAACCATATCAGTTGGTGCAATGTTACCTGCTTTGATCTCGGTGCCGATCACATAGCTGGTCATCATTTTAGTTAAACTAGCTGGAGCAAGGCGGGTATCAGGCTCGCCTTCGGCAATCACTTTGCCTGTTGTAAAGTCAACAAGAAAATAACCTTTTGCATTAACTTGAGGAGGGGCTGGGATGATTTGGGCGGTCGCTGAGAAAACGGCAGCAGAGCATACTAAGGCGCACACACCGTTGAGAATTTTGTATTTAATAGATTTCATCATACTCATTAATGGTTAAAGTTAAAGATTCGCGTTACTCCATTCTATACCCAAACGACCCCGAGATGCGAGTGTCGTTTTTAAACTAACTCACTGGGGGGAGTTTGGGTATTAGTCTTATTGACTGTAAAGCAAGAACGCGTTTTGAAATTGATCCAGTTTTAATTTTTCAAGTACTTGCTGTGCTTGTTCAGCGTCTTTAATTGGTCCTAAGCGCAATCTATAAATTGCATCTTTTTCCACGATATTGGTGGGTAATTGATATTGCTGTCTTAGGGTGTACGCCAGTGCTTCAATATTCTTTAAGGTACTTCCTGCCGCCACTTGGATGTAACTCTGGCGCGCAGTTGAATCGGCCATAGTAACCGCCTCAAGCTTAACCTTCGCTGTACCATGATGGTAGTAACCCAGTTTGTACGCAGCTGCGTAGGATAAATCGATTAAACGATCATCATGAAATGGACCACGGTCATTGACACGGACAATGACAGATTTCCCGTTACTGGTATTGGTTACTTTTACAAAGCTAGGTAAAGGGAGCGTTTTATGCGCTGCGGTCATCGCGAACATATCGTACACCTCACCATTGGAGGTATGATAACCATGAAACTTACGGCCATACCAAGATGCGATACCTTCTTCACTATAACCAGTTTCATCTAACATTGGAGTGTAGTTTTTACCGAGTACGGTGTATGGACGGCCTGCGCTAGCACTTTTGGTAACGGGGACTACAACGGCATCTTGCATTTCTAATTCGGTTGGTACACGCAACGGTGCAGCGTCATGGCGCATACTATAACGGCTGCTATGATCGGTTTTACTACCTGAGCTACTGCATGCGGCTAAAAAAATGGTGAAAAAAGTGAGCGTAATTAACTTTACTAAAGAGTGCATTATTTCAGTAACATCCTTTTATCCGTAGCGATAGACATAATAATGCCAAATCCTGCCATTAAGGTGACCATCGAAGTACCGCCGTAACTTATAAGCGGTAGGGGTACACCAACAACAGGCAGCAGGCCTGATACCATGCCTATATTTACGAACACATAAACAAAAAAAGTGAGGGTGAGGGCACCGGCTAATAACTTGCCAAAAGCATCTTGCGCATTAACCGCAATATACAAGCCACGGCCAACGATAAATAAGTACATACAGAGTAATAAGCACACCCCAAATAAACCAAACTCTTCACTTAATACTGAAAATATAAAATCAGTGTGGCGCTCAGGTAAAAACTCTAATTGTGACTGCGTACCTTGTAACCAGCCTTTCCCTTCAATCCCCCCTGAACCAATGGCAATTTTTGATTGAATGATATGGTAGCCAGAGCCAAGCGGGTCACTTTCAGGATTAAATAAGGTTAAAACGCGTTGCTTTTGATAGTCATGCATGCCGTAGTGCCAAAATGGCCAGGCAGCAAGTGCCACTAAGGCGCTTAAAAAACCAATTAACCGCCAACTTAACCCAGATAAGAACAACACAAATACACCTGAGCTGGCTATCAATATTGAGGTGCCTAAGTCGGGTTGTTCTTTAATAAGCAATGTTGGGATCATAACTATGGCAAAACCAACAACTAAATGCACGGCTTTAGGCGGTAAGTGATTACGGCCAATGTACCAAGCAACCATCATGGGGACGGCTATTTTCATGAGCTCAGATGGCTGAAAGCGGGTAACTCCTAAATCAAGCCAACGTTGGGCGCCTTTTGAACTGACACCAAAAATTAACACACCAACAAGCATTAATAAACCAGCACAATACAGTGGGAAAACTAAGCGCTTTAGTGTGGCAGGTGAAAGCTGTGCTAACACAAACATGCCAATAATTGCGCCAGCCATACGCGTGGCATGGCGGATCATCATTGCGCTGTCTTGGCCGCTGGCACTGTAGACAATAGCCAAACTGGCAGCCATTAAGGTAAATAATGCCAGTAATAATGGCAGATCTAGATGCAATTTATCCCACATAGAACGTTTATCATCAAGCTGCATTATGGCGCCTCATTTTGAGCGATATTGATGGGATTAGCCGAGAAATAGTAATCCATTAACTGACGGGCGATAGGTGCACCTACGGTACTACCACCGCCGGTATTTTCAACAACGATAGACACCACAATTTGTGGGTCATCATAAGGTGCAAATCCAACATAAATGGCATTGTCACGGTGGCGCTCTTTTAGCGATTTTGCATCATAACGCTCACCTTGGGCAATACTAACTAATTGAGCAGTGCCTGTTTTACCAGCAGGGTCATAGCTTACCCCTCTAAATGCTTTATGAGCAGTACCGGTCACTTTGGTAACTGTATTATGCATCGCATCTAAGGCAATTTGCCAATGGTTTGGATCCTTGAGTATCACTGGTGGCTTTTCTTCATTATTAATTTGTACAACCTGATTTTCTTGCTTAGCAACTTGCACTAAGTGAGGAGGGCGGTTAATCCCTTTATTTACTAAAATATTGAGTGCATTGGCAATTTGCATTGGTGTGGCTGTCCAGTAACCTTGTCCAATGCCGACTGAAATTGTATCTCCTCGCCACCATGACTCTTTAAATCGCGCTTCTTTCCATTCTTTTGAAGGGAGAATCGCGGTGGTTTCTTCATGAATATCGATACCGGTTAAATCACCAAAACCAAATTGCGCCATAAAGTCACTAATTTTAGTGATACCTAAACGATAAGCCGTATCATAAAAATACGTATCACATGATTCTTCAATCGCCTTGTAAACATCAACATGGCCATGGCCCCAGCGTTTCCAATCTCGCCATTTATGGTCCACATTCGGTATTTGAAAAAATCCGGGGTCCCAAATAGTGGTATGCTCGGTGACTAAACCCTCTTCAAGTGCCAAGATAGCTAAGTGAGGTTTGACCGTAGATGCGGGAGCATAGCGCCCTTGTGTGGTGCGATTGATCAGTGGTCTATCTGGATTTAACAACGCTTTGTAATTTTTGCTGCTAATACCATGAACAAATAAATTGGGGTCGTAGCTTGGGTTAGAATATAACGCCAATACGCCACCGTCTTTGGCATCCATGACAACCACAGCGCCACGCATATCTTTAAAGGCATGTTGTGCAATTTGTTGTAATCCGATATCTAAAGTCAACACTAAATCGTGGCCGGGTTGTGGTGGTGTCATACTTAAGGTACGAATTACGCGGCCACGGTTATTTACTTCAACACGTTGTGAGCCAACTTGACCATGTAGCAATTGCTCATAGTATTTTTCAATCCCCAGTTTGCCAATATCATGGGTGGCACGGTAGTTAGTGCCTTGATCTTCAGACTCGAGTTTAGCCAGTTCTTTTTTATTGAGTTTAGCAACATAACCTAACGCATGGGTTAGGGTGTCAGCATACGGATAATAACGTGCTAACCGTGCTTCGATGCTAAAACCTGGGAATTTATGCTGATTGACCGAAAAACGGGCCACTTCAAGCTCTGTTAAGCGTGCTTTTAGTACCTGGCTTTTAAAACGGCGGTTATGTTTGATATCGTCTATAAAATCGCTTTTTTGCTGATCTGAAATATCAATAAATTGCGTTAAGGCAGACAGGGATGCATCAAGATCATCCACTTCTTCAGGAATAACCTCTAGATTATAGACGGGTTTATTTTCAGCGAGTAATACACCATTACGATCGTAAATTAGACCGCGATTAGGTGCGATCGGAATAACTTTAATGCGGTTATCGTTAGAGCGAGTTTGGTAGTCTTGATGATCATCTACTTGAATGGTGTATAAATTTGACAATAACACCGCAACTAAAATAGTGATAAACACAAAGCCCACAAAAGCACGGCGAGCAAATAGATTTGCCTCTGCAGAGTGATCCCTAATCGTGGGCCTGTGTTTTCGCATGCGTGATGACTACTCGCGATGATACGGGTGGTTATTGTTTAAGCTCCAGCCTCTATAAAGACTTTCTGCAACAATAATACGCACCAATGGATGGGGCAGGGTCAAATTTGAGAGTGACCACTTTTGCTCTGAAGCTGCAATACACTCTGGTGCTAAGCCTTCAGGTCCGCCAATTAGCAAACTCACATCGCGGCCATCCAGTTGCCACTTTTCCATGTCTTTTGCTAATTGGTGAGTATCAAGCGCTTTACCTGTTACTTCAAGTGTAACAATACGATTGCCTTTCGGGATGGCGGCTAAGGTTTTTTCACCTTCAATATGCAGTATTCGCTTAATATCTGCATTTTTGCCACGTTTACCCGCGGGTATTTCAATTAATTCCAACGCCATATCTTTTGGAAAGCGGCGCTGATATTCAGTAAAACCCGCTTCTACCCATGCTGGCATTTTGGTACCAACGGCAATCATTTGTATCTTCACGTGTTACATCCAAACTCTAGTAAAATTAGTGAGCGTTTAGCTTAGCTCCATAGTTTTTCGAGGTCGTAATAGCTACGTGCGTGATCTTGCATTACGTGTACGATTACATCGCCTAAATCAACCAGTGCCCATTCACCATCTGTTTGGCCTTCGTAACCGAGTGGTTCTTGACCTGCGTGACGAGCTTCTTTTGCTAAATGGTCTGCAATTGACAGTACATGACGCTTTGATGTGCCAGAGCATACAACCATGTAGTCGGTAATGTCTGAGCTTGCAGTTACGTCTATATTAACCACGTCACGTGCTTTCATATCGTCGATTTTGTCTATTGCAAAGGCAAGTAGTTGTTTCGTATCCAAGGTGTTATCTCATTAAAAAGTGAATAGCTGTTATTTTATCACGCAACCAGTATTTATTCATCACTTAGATAAAGTTGCTGTTGTTGAATATACTGACCCACTGCCTTAGGGAGAAGTTCATTGTAATTTATACCTTTTTTTATTGCATCACGTATATCACTTGAGGCAATGGCCAGTTCTTCACCCGTTAAAAAGTATAATTTGCCGCCCGGTTGTGTTGTGAACTCGGTGCTATCATTGCATTCGCTGGCTTGTTGGTAGGCTTTTAATTCACCATGAGCGCTGCATTTTAGCCCCGGACGTTGAAAAACCACTATATGGCATAGCTGGGTAATTGTTTGCCACTGATACCATTTATCTAAGCTATTAAAGGAGTCCATACCAATTAAGAACAAGATTGGTTGTTGAGGGTATTGCGCACGTAGCTCTTGCAAGCTTAATAATGAATAGGATGGGCCTGTGCGATTTAATTCTCGTAAGTCGAGTTGAAAATAAGGGTATGGCGCAATAGCAGCCTTGAGCATTGCAATTCGATGTGCCGTACTGATCCCTGGAGCCGCTTTATGGGCCGGGATTGCACATGGCATAAAATACAAGGTTGCTAAGTTAAAGTGTTTTACACAATGCTTGGCCATATTAATATGACCTAAGTGAACGGGGTCGAAAGTACCACCAAACAATGCAATCATCATAAACGCCTAATAATTAGTTGAGTGGATGCGCAGGCAAAGGAAACGCTAATGGTTGGCAAAAAACTAAACAAATATGCGCTAGCGCTTGATAGGGTTTAACTAAATTACCTTGCTTATAACTGGCATCAAATTGTGCCAAAAGCTGAGTAATTTGCTCAAGGGTTGCGATTGATAAACGACTAAGTGCTTGTTGAATTGGCCCTTGTTGATTTTTCCAAATTGCTTTTTGTTTAAATAAACTTGCTAACTGTTCACCTTGTTGTAAGCCTAACTGCAAGGTAAGTAACAAATTTGCTTCTTTAGTAATAGCCCATAAAATACTGACAGCTTCGGTGTTATCACCTGCCAGCTTATTCAGTACTTTAATTGCTTGGCGGCTATTACCTTGCAGCAATGCATCGGTTAGATCAAAAATATCAAACTTGGCTTGATTTAATAACCCTTGCAATACTTGTTGCTGATCAATCGTCGCAGTGCCATGCAACAGTGACAGTTTTTCAAGTTCTTGAAAGCAGGCTAATAAATTACCTTCAGTCGCTTCTATTAAAGTGCGTTTTGCGTCGTTTTGCATATTGATCTGCAAGCGCTGGCATTGCTCGTCTAACCAACGACTTAAATGGTTGCCAGTGAGTGGGTAGCAGGGGACAAAAATGCCGAATTTATCCAACGCTTTAAACCAGGCACTGCGTTGAATATCTTGGCTGGCTTTTGCACCTGTAATGATCAGTAGGGTATCAGGGTTGTTAAGTTCAACTAACTGCTTAAAAGTTTGACTACCAACAGTGCCTGGTTTCTGAAAGTTTAGATCCAGCTC
Source organism: Pseudoalteromonas sp. S1727 (assembly GCF_005886375.1). Classification (NCBI taxonomy): domain Bacteria; kingdom Pseudomonadati; phylum Pseudomonadota; class Gammaproteobacteria; order Alteromonadales; family Pseudoalteromonadaceae; genus Pseudoalteromonas; species Pseudoalteromonas sp. S1727. Next base: position 26,557 of record NZ_PNDT01000064.1, on the reverse strand, counting down.
TATTAACGTACGAGCACTGAATAATGACATGCTTTGATATTGTGCAATCAGCTCTTGCCAATCAAAGCCTGGCATTAAAGTAAATTTAATAACTTCATCAAAGCCTTGCTGTTTAGCTGTGTGGCGAATTTGCTGGGCGCATTGTGCAACTTGAAAGGGTTCTTCACCAAACACTAAATAAAAAGGCTGCATGCCTTTTTTTAATTCATTCGGTAATTGATTCGCGTAACAGCGCATTACAGTTGCGACAGCTCTCGAGTGATACGACGACTGGCTTGCATACGAATTTCATTAAGCAATAGCTCCAATTCCTTCGCTTTAGCAAGTGCGTTATCAGGGTCGTCTTGGTAATTACGATACAGCTCAAAACTCTGTTCGATGGCATCTTTACCTGGGCGCTTGAGTAGATAACGTACGCTGTAAGCTAGTTCGTACTCGGCAACTTGGCCATTTTTAAATAATGACAATGTTTGACGTTCTAAACGGTCTTTAAATAAATACAGTTGCGCTACGTCTTTTTTAGGCGTGCTGAGTAACTCAACTTTGCTCAATGTCAGCTCTTTTTCAAGCATCGCGAATAACGCTGATTTTTCATCATCACCGCTTAATGTGAGGGTGGTTAAATCATCCGGTAGGCTTGATGCTTTTTTAAGATGAAAGCCACAGCTTGATAACAAAAAACAGACTAGCGCTAAGGCTAGTCCGTTTTTTATGGCATGAATAGCAGCCATAATTAGTTAGCAACCACGTTAAGTAGTTTACCTGGTACGTAAATTACTTTGCGGATAGTAACGCCATCAGTGAATTTAGACACGTTAGGCTCAGCAAAAGCTTGAGCTTCTACTTGTTCTTTAGTGGCATCGGCTGGTACGGTCAATTTAGCACGCAGTTTACCGTTAACTTGCACGATGATAAGCTTTTCATCTTCAACAAGGGCTGATTTGTCAACAACAGGCCAAGATGCAGCTAAAATATCACCTTCTTTACCAAGCTCTTGCCACAATTGATGCGACAAATGCGGAGTGATTGGCGCAAGCATGATTAATAATGCTTCAAGTGCTTCGTTAGCAATCGCAACATCTTGTTTATCAGCTAAAGGTGCTTTTAACAATTTGTTTGAGATTTCCATAATTGCAGCTATCGCAGTATTAAATGTTTGACGGCGCTCAATATCATCAGTCACTTTTGCAATCGCTTTGTGCAACTCACGACGTAAAACTTTTTGATTGTTGTTGAGAGCTGATTTATCAAGGGCTTGGAAACCAACAGTATTGACGTCAACAGCGTATTTCCAAATACGTTTGATAAAACGATGCGCGCCTTCAACACCTGAATCAGACCACTCAAGCGTTTGCTCCGGTGGTGCAGTAAACATCATAAATAAACGTACCGTATCCGCGCCGTACTGGGCAATAACTTGTTGCGGGTCGATACCGTTATTTTTCGACTTCGACATTTTGCTCATACCCGATGAGAATACGGGTTCGCCGTCGGTTTTATGCCACGCTTTAGTAACACGGCCTTTTTCGTCGGTTTCGGTTTCAACATCACTTGGTGAAATCCACACATCGCCGCCTTTCTCATCTTTACGATAGAAAGTTTCAGCCAATACCATGCCTTGACATAATAAGCGATCAAATGGCTCATCTGAGTTTACTAGACCAAAATCACGTAATAACTTGTGGAAAAAACGTGAGTACAATAAGTGTAAGATTGCGTGTTCAATACCACCGATGTATTGGTTTACTGGTAACCAGTAGTTTGCCGCCGCAGGGTCAAGCATGCCCTCGTCATGGCGAGGGCTACAGTAACGTGCGTAATACCAAGAAGATTCCATAAAGGTATCAAAGGTATCTGTTTCATGAAATGCAGGCGCGCCATTGACTGTTGTTTTAGCCCACTGTGGATCTGCTTTGATTGGTGAGGTAACACCGTTCATTACTACGTCTTCTGGTAAGCGTACCGGCAGCATATCTTCAGTTGCAGCAAGCTCGTTACCGTTTTCGTCACTAAGCATAGGGATTGGCGAACCCCAATAACGCTGACGGCTTACACCCCAGTCACGTAGGCGGAAGTTTACTTTACGCTCACCCACGCCAAGGGCTTCAAGTTTATCGGCAACAGCGTTAAACGCGCTGTCAAAATCAAGGCCATCAAATTCGCCTGAATTAACTAACACGCCTTTTTCAGTGAATGCTTCTTCTTTTAAGTTAACTTCAAGCTCAGAGCCTGCAGCAGGTGCAATTACCTGTTTGATATCTAAACCATAAGCGCTTGCAAATTCGTAGTCACGTTGGTCGTGTGCAGGTACTGCCATTACAGCGCCTGAGCCATAATGCATCAATACAAAGTTAGCAACCCAAATCGGCACTTGCTCACCGGTTAATGGGTGAGTTGCAAAAAAGCCCGTTGCAATGCCTTTTTTCTCCATGGTTGCCATGTCTGCTTCAGCAACTTTGGTGTTTTTACACTCTTCAACAAAGCGTGCTACTGCATCGCTATTTTTAGCTGCTTCTTGTGCAATTGGGTGGGCACCGGCAACAGCGAGGTATGTAACTCCCATAAAAGTATCAGGGCGAGTTGTATATACGCTAAACTTTTCGTTGTTATCTGTACGGGTAAACTCGATATCTAGCCCTTCAGAGCGGCCAATCCAGTTACGTTGCATGGTTTTAACTTGCTCAGGCCAATCTTCTAACTTGTCTAAGTCGTCAAGTAGCTCTTGTGCGTAGTCAGTAATTTTAATAAACCATTGTGGAATTTCTTTTTGCTCAACCACAGCGCCTGAGCGCCAACCGCGACCATCGATCACTTGTTCGTTTGCAAGCACGGTTTGATCCACTGGATCCCAGTTTACCGTTGACATCTTTTTGTATACTAAGCCTTTTTCGTACAGCTTAGTGAAAAACCATTGTTCCCATTTGTAATAGTCAGGGTGGCAGGTCGCGATTTCACGATCCCAGTCATAACCAAAACCTAATTGCTTAAGTTGGGTACGCATGTAATCAATGTTTTCGTAGGTCCATTTTGCTGGGGCTGTTTTGTTTTTAATAGCCGCATTTTCAGCAGGTAACCCAAACGCATCCCAACCCATAGGTTGCATAACGTTTTTGCCTTGCAAGCGTTGGAAGCGAGAAACAACATCACCAATTGTGTAGTTACGCACATGGCCCATGTGGAGTCGGCCACTTGGGTAAGGGAACATAGAAAGGCAATAATACTTTTCTTTGCTTTCATCTTCAGTGGCTTTAAATACTTGGTTTTCTTCCCAGTAGGCTTGGACTTTTGACTCTATGTCTTGTGGGTTATATTGCTCTTGCATCTACGATTCCAGACTTCTTGCAAACTAATAAAAAATTGTCGATAGGATACCCCAAAAAAAGCGCTATTCACAGCGCCAAATTGGCGCTTTTTATAAATTCGCAACTAAATTAGTTTTCAGGGCAGGTTAACCTATACTTATCTAATCTGAGTGTTGATTTTTCATCATTTTTCTAGGAGCACACAATGGCTGATTATAAAACGTGGTTAACAGACTTGAGTACGTGGTTAAAAGATGTAAAAGAGCACGAGCTGAAAGATGCAATGGACAAGTTCATTGAATCCGAACAAGCGCTCAAAGATTTAGGGCAACAAAAACTCACTTTATACCGAGAATATTTAAAGCGTGATATTGACCATATTCAAGAACATGATCAACACTATGATTCTCTTGCGTGGCAAGAACTTAAAGAGTCTTTGTGGTTTGAATTATCTCATATTGAAGACAAAACTCAGCTGGAGTGGCGCGCATTAGATCAAGATTTTAAGCACAATGGGGTCTATCACCAAGGTGAATGGATAGCCATGGGCACATTAGTATGTAAGAATTGCCAACATAGTTATGATATTTACCATGCAACGCAAATTACAGCTTGTCCTGAATGTGATGGTATTTACTTTAGCCGCAAGGCACTACAACCTTAAATGTTTAGTGAGCAGTGCTTTTATGTGTACTGACACCACCCTAAAATCAACGAATATGTTGGTATAAAAAGAAGTTAGAATGACGAAAAAATTGCTGCCATTACCTGTGTCGGCCCTTGCGCCGACAATTTCACTTAATCATGTGCAAACGTGCATGAGCAATCCATATCCAGAAACCTTGACTTTTATTGGTCAACAACGTGCGCAAAGCGCACTTGATTTTTCACTGGGAATGGAACTACCTGGTTACAACGTATATGTAATGGGCGAAGCCGCTCATGGTCGTTTTACATTAGTAAAAGATAAGCTTGAAGCGCACAGCAAAGGGCGTCCGACACCAAACGAATGGTTATATGTCAATAATTATGATGACCACCGTGAGCCTATTGCGTTATTTATGCAAGCAGGTCAAAGCAAACAACTTGCCGATGACATTGACTCATTTATTGACGAAGTACTCGACACCTTTCCAGCGGCATTCGATAACCCAGCTTATCAGCGTAAAAAGAAAAAAATCGATCGTGAATTCAACGACGCCTACGATAGTGCAATTACTGAAGTTGAAATAGCAGCTTTGGAACAAAGCGTTGCCCTAATAGAAGAAAAAAGTGTGGTGGGTTTTGCCCCGCTTATTGATGGCAAACAGTTAAGTGATGCTGAATTTGCTGAGCTTGATGATGAATTACGTGAACAATTTTATGAAGTTATCGAAAAGCTCGAAGATGCGTTAATTGAAGCGCTTATTGAGCTACCACGTTGGAAGCGCGAATCATCTGAAAAACTGCGTAATTTAAAAAAATCGACAGCTGAACTTGCCACCAAACCCTTACTTAAAGATCTTGAACATAAATATGCCGCTCACATCGGCGTGCTACGTTATTTAAAAGATATTCGCGTAGAAATTATCGACGCAGTGCTTGAGTGGCTTGACGACGAAGATGTAAGCGATGAAAACAAAGAAGACTTTGACCGCAAAGGCATGTTAACAGACTTTTTTGCGCCTAATATTTTGGTGGAGTTTAAAGAAGGCGATGCAGCGCCGGTCGTGTATGAACCAAATCCAACCTTTGGTAATATTTTTGGCAAAATTGAGTATGCGACCTCACAAGGCTCGTTGATCACCAGTTATCGTTCAATTCAGCCAGGTGCGTTGCATCGGGCGAATGGCGGTTACTTGATCATGGACGCTGAAAAAGTAATGGCGAATCCACAAGTATGGGATGGCTTAAAATTATCTCTAAAAACCCATCAAATTAAAAATGACTTACCATATCAAGACAGCGCCGTTGGCAGCAGTTTTACGTTACGCCCGCAGCTAATTCCGCTGGATGTGAAAATTATTTTATTGGGCTCTCGCGAGCTGTATTACACCATCGGTGAGTACGACGAAGAATTTGCTGAGTTGTTTAGAGTGCTTGCTGATTTTGATTATTACTTACCTAGCAGCGATAAATTGCAGTATCAATTTATTACTAAAGTGCTTGAGTATTGTGAAGGGACGCTAAAGTGTAGCTTAACGGAATCAGCAATGGCGCGTTTACTTAAGTTTAGTTATCGCCAAGCAGAGCATCATAATAAGTTATCGGCTCGTTTTGCCGATGTATTGGAGCTAGTCGCAGAAGCCAGTTTTTATACCAAGCAAGATAATCTTAGCCTTATTGATGCACATCACATTGATGAAGCTATTGAAGGTAAACAATATCGCACCGGGCAAATAAGTGAAAACATGCTCAGCGATATTAAAGAAGGGCACACATTAATTGCCACCGACGGTCATGCGGTAGGTAAGGTAAATGGTTTAACTGTGTTGCACATAGGTGATACTTCTTTTGGTACACCTGCGCGTATAACTGCCACTGTATATGCAGGCGCTGATGGGGTTATAGATGTTGAGCGCGAAGCTGAACTTGGCAAAGCGATTCACTCAAAAGGCGTGATGCTATTGACGGGATACTTAGGCAATAAATACGCCCAGCAGTTTAGTTTAACGCTCAGCGCCAATATCGCTATTGAACAAAGCTATGGTTACATTGATGGCGATAGCGCATCGCTCGCGGAGCTTTGTGCATTGATCTCCGCAATCACCAGCCTGCCTATTAGCCAATCGATCGCATTGACTGGATCAATTAACCAACATGGTGATGTGCAAGCCATTGGTGGCGTAAATGAGAAAATAGAAGGCTTTTTTAAGCTGTGTAAAATGCGTGGTTTAACGTCTGAGCAAGGTGTCATCATTCCTAAGTCGAATCAAGTCAACTTAGTGCTAGATGATGAAATTCTTAATGCGGTAGAGTTGGGCAAGTTTCATATCTATGCCGTTGAAACTGTTGACCAAGCACTTAACTTATTAATGGATATTCCCGCTGGTGAGCTTAAAGACGGACAATACCCAGACAATTCAGTCAATGGTATTGCTTTGGCACGATTAAGTGAAATTGCTGATATCGTTAATGGCGATAACGACGAAAAAGAACACGAGAAAGAATAGTTATGATCAACATTATGTTGGCGGTGATTATCGCCATTTTATGCTTTTTAATTTTTCAAAGTAGTAAAAAAGCAAAGCAACAAGCACTTGAAAATGCGCAAATAGAGGCCGACTTTTTAGTGGCTAATAGTAAGGTGGAGGGCGTCGTTGAAACTGCCTCAGGCCTGCAATATAAAATTGTGCAGCGCAGTGGTAATGAAGCAAAACCGAGCCCAACCAGCATGGTGAACGTGCATTATCACGGTACTTTGCTTGATGGCACTGTATTTGACAGCTCTGTCGATCGTAATAGCCCGATCAGCTTTGGCTTACACCAAGTGATAAAAGGCTGGACAGAGGGCTTACAATTGATGAGTGAAGGCGACAAATTTACTTTTTATATTCCTCATCAACTTGCCTACGGCGAAAAGCGAGTGGGGAGCATTCCTCCTGCGTCGTTACTTATATTCGAAGTCGAGCTGATTAAGATCGAGTCATAAGCGTATCTAGACGGCAATATGAGATGACTGAGCTTAATTATAAAAATTATACGCTGCAAGAATTACTTGAAGCGCAAGAAACTATTGATCAAGAACTGTTTCCTTTGCGCTATCAACAACTTTGCACAGAAATAAAACTAAAACAGAGCGACCCTCACCAAATAGGTTTAGTAGAACGAAAAGAATATTTTAATAATCTTATTTTCGCCAAAATTATCATGGCGCTACTTAGTTGGTTTCTTGCGTCTGAACTTTATTCTTCTTGGCAGTTAGGTGTTGTCTCATTTAAAAAAAGTGATTATAGCTTAGCTGATAACCCACAGATGTTTTTTTTTCTTAACTTTCACGAACTCTTTTTTGTTACTTGTTTTTTTGATGATGCTGTTTAAAAATAGCTGGGTTAAACAAGCTGAAATGAAAAGTTAGTTTCTATACTGGGTTATAGCTTAAGTTATATAGCTTGTGGCCGATACCTTTATACCCAAACCATCTCAAGATGCGAGTTTCAGTTGGAATTAAAAGCGATTTAGGCAAGGCATTGATTGCAAGTAATAGTGGTTCTATTGTTAAAATCAATAACGCAGTATAAATCGCTTTTAAACCAACCCATTGGGCGTTCCACAGGCATTTACTCTCAGCGTTGTTACTTCTTAAAAGGGACTGCCATTCTTGCAAAGTAACGCCTTGATATTAAGTCCCTGTGAAACGCTGAATTCTGCATTTTGAGGTGGTTTGGGTATATTAAGACCATTTCAGGATGAAATAATGAAGATATCACCGGTATTTAACCTTCCCGAAGCTAAAAGCTTTCAAAGTAACTACGAGAAACATTTAGCAGAAAAGCGTGTGCAAGAAGATGATGAGCCTCAATATACGCTGTCTGAGTTTTTAGATGCCAAGGCGCAACAATACAGCGATGAAGATGCCAGCTTTGCGGGACAATATGAAAACTTAGAAAAAGTATACGACGATTTAGAGCAAAAGATTAATGTACTGCAAGCGCAAATTAGTAAACTCAAACAAGACCCAATCCAACGCCACCTGCAGCTAGAAAGTGCCACTGCAGAGGTGGTTAAATCTGAACAAAGTACAGTACAGCAAAGTTTAAAAATAGCACCTGAGCATACGGGCGTTAAGCGCTACAGAGAATCCCAGCAACAAGAACAAATAGATATCTTGATGCAGCAGCTTAATGAACTGCAATCTAAGCAAGCAGAAGTTAAGCAACAGATGATGGATATGGTCATTACAGAACTTAAAAAGCGAGATAACGAAGAATATAAACTTTAAACAGTGTATATAACGTTATTTACACTCTGTTACAGTAATTTATCGCACAAAGCTGCAATCCATCCTTAAGTTGTTATTATGATATAAAATAACAACCGCTCACTAGTTGGGCATAGAAGGATGGTCTCGTTGAAACTACGTACTTTATTAACGGCACTCGCTGTTGCAGTTACGCCTGCAATCTCATCAGTTGCGCTCGCCTACGAAACACACGATACGCGCTTATTGCGTTTCCCGGATATTCATAAAGAATCAGTCACCTTTGTTTATGCAGGTGATATTTACATCGCTAATATAAAAACGGGCGAAAGCACACGCTTAACTGATCATATTGGTTTTGAAACCTTTCCTAAGTTTTCCCCTGATGGCAGTAAAATAGCTTTTTCAGCGCAATATAATGGCAGCCGCCAAGTGTATGTGATGAACCGTGACGGCTCTCAGTTAAAACAGTTAACTTATTATAATGATGTAGGGGTGATGCCACCGCGTGGTGGATTTGATTATCGCGTACTTGATTGGACGCCTGACGGTAAGCATATTGTATTTAGAGCTAATCGTACGCCCTATGGTAAACGTGTTGGCCGCCCTTATATGGTACCAGTTGATGGCGGGTTGGAGCAGCCATTAGCAATCCCTGAAACGGGTGGTGGTATGTTATCGCCTGATGGTAAACAGTATTTATATACCCCCATTGATCGCGAGTTTCGTACTTGGAAACGCAGCCGCGGTGGTCGCGCGCAAGACGTATGGATTTATAACTTAGAAAATAATACGTCAAAGCAACTAACCAATGATCCTGCAACTGAGCAGCAACCGACCTGGGTGCATGACAACATTTACTATGTTTCTGATAAAGACTATACCCTAAACTTATATAAGCACCAAGACGGCAAAGCGCCTGTAAAAGTCACTAATCACAGTGAGTTTGATGTACTTTGGCCATCAGCTGGGCCTGATGCTGTCGTCTATGAAAATGGTGGTTATTTATATCGCTTTGATGACGCCTCTGGACAGACACAAAAACTGACTATCAATGTGCAGGGTAACCGTGAATACACTATGCCATACAGCAAAAATGTAGCTGGTTTTATTGATTCAATGGATATATCCCACGATGGTAAACGCGTGTTATTTAGTGCTCGTGGTGAGTTGTTTTCAGTGCCTGTTAAACATGGTCCAACCCGTAATCTCAGTTACACGCCAAAAGGGCGAGAAATTGCTGCATCGTGGTCACCGAATGGCCGTTATGTCGCCTATATGAGTGATGAAAGCGGTGAATACGAGATTTACTTACAAGACCGCGCCAACAACAATCAGGTTAAACAGCTAACGAGTAATGGCACTATTTGGCGTTTTGACCCAGTTTGGTCGCCGGATAATAAAAAGCTCTTGTTTGCTGATCAAAACCATACGCTTTGGTGGCTTGATATAAAAACGGGCAAGCAACATAAAATTGATACCGCAAAGTATGAAGAAGATGGCTTAACCACGTATATTTGGTCACCAAATAGTGAAGATATTGTGTTTGTTAAAAACAACGAAAACCGTTATGCGTCACTTTGGCATTACAATATCAAAGAACAAGATTTAACGCGTTTGACTGACGAGATGAGCAGTGAGAGAAATCCAACGTTTTCGCCAGATGGCCAACAATTGTATTTTACCTCTGAGCGTGATTTTAATTTAACGTTTAGTAGTTATGAATTTGACTACATGTTTAATAATGCCACACGCATTTACGCGGTGGCGGTAAACAATAAAATCAAACCGCTGAATAGCCCTTTGACCGATGAAATCAGCATTGTTGATAATAAGGAAGATGACGATGATACCTCGTCTAAAGCGCCAAGCAATCGTATTGATAGCAAAGGTTTTATGCAGCGTGCAGTGGCCCTCAATGCACCCGCTGGCAACTACGGTGCATTAAGCGGTGTTAAAGATGGGGTATTAACTTTATCAGGCGGTGAACTCAAGCTTATCCCCAGTGCTGTGGATGGTGAGATAGTCACTGTTGCTGGTGGTGTTAGTCGCTATAAAGTATCAGCCAATAGCGAGCATATCATTGCCCGTGCTGGCGATAACTACAGTGTTATTAAGCCTGCTGCAAAACAAGATTTAAAAGCCACGCAACTGAACCTTAATGACATGATGCTAAAAATTGACCCGCAAACCGAGTGGGCACAAATGTACCGTGAAGGCTGGCGTACTCTGCGTGATTGGTTTTATGACGAAAATCATCATGGTCAAGATTGGGATGCGATTTTAAAACGTTATCAGCCGATGGCGGATGCAATCGCACATCGCGCTGATCTCGATTACGTGTTAAGTGAAATCGCCGGTGAGATTAACTCAGGACATATCTATGTAAATTCTGGTGATATGCCGCGTTCTGAACGTTTGCAACATGGTTTACTTGGTGCTGAAATTAGCGCGCATAAATCTGGTTATGTAAAAATTGAGAACATCTTTAAAGGTGAGAACTGGCACGAAAACTTCCGTTCACCACTAAACGAAACGGGCGTTAACGCAAGCGTAGGCGACTATATTATTGCGGTGAATGGTCGCTCAGTAAAAGACGTCGTTAACTTTTATGAGTTACTTGAAAACACCCAAGGCAAACCGGTTGAGTTATTACTGAGTAAGTCGCCAAGTGTTAAAAGCAGCTGGAAAGTGTCTGTTAAACCGATTGCCAGTGAAACTGGTTTACGTTACTTACAGTGGACGCAAAGCCGTGCTGAGTATGTAGATAAGCTTTCTGATGGGCGCATAGGGTATGTTCACTTACCTAATACCCATTACGAAGGTAACCGTGCATTGTTTAAAAACTTTTTACCGCAAACAACAAAAGAAGCAATGATCATTGATGATCGTTACAACGGCGGTGGGTTTATTCCTGAGCACATGATCACTTGGCTTGCGCGTAAGCCGCTTAACTATTGGAAGCGTCGTGGTGTTGAACCGACTAAAACTCCGCAGTTTGCCCATGATGGACCAAAAGCCATGCTGATCAATGGTTATTCAAGTTCAGGTGGTGACGCATTGCCGTATTATTTCCGCCAAGCAGGCTTAGGTAAACTCATTGGTACCCGTACTTGGGGTGGTTTAATTGGTATCTCTGGTAATCCAAGCCTAGTTGATGGTGGCTCAGTGATTGCTGCCACCTTTAGAATACTTGACAACGACGGTAACTGGATCATCGAAAACGAAGGTGTAAGCCCAGATATCGAAGTGATAGACCGTCCAGAACTTATTCAAGCGGGGCAAGATCCGTCGGTTGAACGTGCCGTTGAAGAGCTGTTAAAAGAGCTTAAAGCAAATCCGAAAAAACCGTTGGTTGTGCCACCGGCACCAACCGAGTTTGGTAAGTAAATCGTATTATTTAAAAGCCAGCGTATGCTGGCTTTTTTATCGATTTTTTACGCTAAGTTTTGTATTTAAATACGCGTGTGTCAGTTTAACTCTCAAACAACTCATTTAATGTGAAATATTCAACCCCCACACCTTCTTGTGTGCATACGTTACACATCTTTACAGCGACTTGTTCGCCCGAAATCGGCTTAAACTTTTTAAGTCCTGGCAGCATAGACAAAACGGGCAAAAGTACACTCCCTATTTTTTCACCGATACGAAAATCACCATCGCGTTGGCCAAGTAACAAAGAAGGTTGAATAATGCTGATGCGTTTGAACGGTAGTTTCTTCACTGCATTTTCAAGCTCACCTTTCATTTTCAAATATGCGTTACTACTGTGTGCATTTGCACCACTGGATGACACCAATAAGTAATGCGTAACACCCATATTTACCGCGAGTTCAGCAGCTTGAAATTGGTAGTCAAAATCAACCTTACGCTGCGCAGTAATAGAGCCCGCGGTTTTTTTTGTGGTGCCCAAACATGAAAATAATACATCGCCTTTAAATAATGGTGCGTGCTGGGCTAAATGGTCAAAATCAACCACATGGTTCGTTACTTTTTTATTTTTGCATGGGACTGGGCGGCGAGTGAGCGTAATGACTTGGCTGATATGTACATGCTCTACAAGCTGCTTAACTAATTGACTGCCGACTAAGCCTGTTGCGCCAATAACAATTGCGGTTTTGTTCATATTTTCCCCATTGGTTGCACTACACTCTATTTAATAAGCGCCTTTGTTATAACACGTTTTAGGTCGTTATTGCGAAAAAGACCGAGTAGGGAATAATTAAAAAACGAAGCTACAACATCTATATTAAGCATGGCATTATGTATTACTGTGTTTACTGCGTTGTAACTATGGCAGTAACGTGATAATCGATAATTATAGGCGGGCGTTTGACGATGATGACATTAACCACTCATGATACAGTTGCTGTGTTAACCCTCACAAACGGTGAGAATCGCCATAACCCACAGTTTGCAAAGCAATTAAAGCAAACACTGGTAGAGGTTGTTGCAGATCAACACCATAAAGCCTTAGTGATCACCTCAAGTGATGAAAAATGCTGGAGCTTAGGCATTGATACCGAGTGGTTGGTACCTGCGATGAAAGCTAAAAAAGCCGATGAAATACGCACTTTTATGTATGACATGGACGATGTATTTAAAACCTTATTACTGTTTCCTATGCCAGTAATAGCAGCGATTAATGGCCATGCGTTTGGTAATGGCGCTATTTTAGCGTGCGCGTGTGACTTTAGATTTATGCGCGGCGATCGTGGTTTCTTTTGCTTTCCTGAAGTGGATTTATCAATTCCATTTTTACCGGGTATGATCGCCTTTGTAAAAAAAGCCATTCCTTATTACCGTTTTAATGAAATGAAGTTAACCGGTCGACGCGTTACAGGGACTGAACTTGCAACCGATCATGTTATTGAAAAAGCCTCAGCAGATCATCACAGCTTATTTACCGATGCAATGGCGTTTGCCGCGACGTTCGATAAAAAGCGCGCTATTTTTGCCGAGCATAAAAAACGCTTACACAAAGAGATCGTTCAAATCATCGATGAAGAAAATAAACCTTTTATAGAGAATTTAGCTTTAATGGTTTGAATGAGGTAAGTTTTACTCAAATTACACTGCACCAGATTGTATATTAAACACTATTTACACCACATCAGGTCATAATTTATAAGGATTTTAAATTTCTATGGCAAAGCCTCAGCCTTTTTGGATTATTTTAATACTATTGCTCACCTGTTTTTTGCCCTTAGGTTTTTTTATCTGGTATGAAAGTGTTGATCCCGCATTTATTCCTAACGCTAATTATAATTTTATTCTTAAGTGGGTTTTGCCCTCGCTTACAGTGCTGACGCTTGGTTACTTTTTTAGTCGTTTTAAAAACTTTTCTGAAGTGAAAAAAAGCCTAGATGCGCATTTTATTGCTCAGGGGCGCTTAGTTAAGTATTTTACGCTGCTTTTTTCGCCAGTATTTATTTACTTCTATTTTTGGACGTTTATTAATATCCCAATACAGTTGTGGGCACAGTACCGTTTAGCAGAGTATTGGTCGCAAGAATATTTATTAGTAGAGGCAACAACATGTAGTAGTGACTATGAGGCGCATTGTGTAAAGCTCAGGTTTGCCGATTTAGCAAATGAAGAAACATATTCAGTACGATGGTATTTAGATAAAGCCGAATTATTAACGCTCAAGAACAAAAGAGTAAACCTGGTCGGAGAGCAAAGTTATTTTGGCTTTATTATCAATGAAATACAATGGTGAGTTGTTTTAAAAACAACACGTTTGATTAACCCCTGCCATTTTACAGGGGTTAATTTTATGGGTTAAGTTAGCCGCGCTTATGTTGGCGCGAAAAATCTATATTGGGACCTTTTGGCACCACTTGGGTGGGGTTTATCATGGTGTGGCTAAAATAGTAGTGCCGTTTAATATGATAAAAATCAACCGTTTCTTTTATTCCGTCAACTTGATAAAGCTCGCGTAAATACTCACTCAACGCAGGATAGCATTCGATGGTACGCAGGTTACATTTAAAATGCCCAACATACACGCTATCAAAACGGATCAAGGTGGTAAACAGTCGCCAATCTGCTTCAGTTAATGTGTCAGCCACTAAGTAACGTTGCTTGAGTAAAATACTTTCTACTTTATCCAGCGCGCTGAACAAGTCATTAAATGCCTCTTCATAGGCTTTTTGCGTGGTTGCAAAGCCGGTACGGTATACGCCATTGTTAATGTTGTTGTATACCAGCTCATTTATTTCATCAATTTGAGGCTGCAAGTGAGCGGGGTAAAAGTCGAGTTCATTGCCTGTTAAATGATTAAACGCGCTATTAAACATGCGAATGATTTCTGCTGATTCATTGCTCACAATTTTATTTTGCTGCTTATCCCAAAGTACCGGTATGGTAACTCGTCCAGAATAATCCGCTTTATTTTGCGTGTAAATTTGATGCATAAATTGCTTATCAAATAACGCATCCCCTGTGCTGTGATTATTTTTATCAAATGTCCAACCGTTATCGAGCATATCTGGGCTGACTACAGACACGTCAATATAGTCTTCAAGGCCTTTTAACTTTCTAAAAATTAAGGTGCGATGCGCCCACGGGCAGGCTAATGACACATACAAGTGATATCGGCCTTTTTCAGCTTTAAAACCAGCTTCTCCCGTTGCGCCTGCGCTGCCATCTTCGGTTACCCAGTTACGTAATTGTGCTGACTCGCGTTTAAACTCACCATCGCTTTTGTCGGTGTCGTACCACTTGTCTTGCCAGTTACCCTTGACTAGTAATCCCATTATTGACTCCTTATCATATTTTAAAAGCTACCAAATTTACCGCTTTGATAATCACTGATTGCTTCTTTGAGTTGTGCTTGCGTATTCATTACAAACGGGCCCATGTGGGCAATCGGTTCATTAAGTGGATCACCGGCTAAAATAAGCACCCCTGCGCCGGTTTGAGAATTAAATTTAATATCACTGCCAGGCTCTAAAATCAGTAAACTCCCCGCCATTACAGGGCCACCTTGCTCAGTGTTGATTGAGCCGCTGTGAATATAAATCATCACCTTGGTTTGAGTAAGCGGTGGGTGAGTAAATTCAGCGCCGCCAGGCACAGTAACATCCGCTAACATGCCATTGGCAGCCAGCTCCTGTAAGCTAGAAACCTGAGTGCGCTGGTTAAACTGCCAACTGCCAGCCAGTGCTTTTAGTTCAACACCTTGAGCATTTTTATGCACAGGTGCAGGGTGCTCGGTAGTATCTTGATATTTCGGTGCTCTGAGTTTTTCAGTGCTTGGCATATTGAGCCAAATTTGAAAACCATGCATGCCTTCTATCGCGTCAGCAAGCGGCATTTCGCTGTGAATAACGCCAAAGCCGGTACTCATCCATTGCACATCACCGGCGCGAATAGCTTTTTTGTTGCCCATTTGATCTTGGTGTTCAAAGCCACCTTTAATAATATAAGTAAAGGTTTCGATCCCTCTATGTGGATGCGCCGGAAAGCCCCCCATAAAATCACTGTGGTCGTCGGATTTTAATTCGTCGATCATTAAAAAAGGATCTAAATGTTTACCGTCAAACCCTGGAATTCGGCTGATGCTTACGCCATCACCATCTTGGGTGGCATGACTATTGAGTTGTTTAATTACTTTCATTGCTTTGCTCCGAATTGTGTATATGCCCATTTAAACATATTAAAATTAAACAACCATGGGTAAAAATAGCACTATTCATTCGCTTTAGAAGAATGTTCGTGCTGTTGTTTGGTTAAGTGATCGGCTACAAAGGCACCACGTTGGCCAGACTCACGATCAGGGCCAATAGTGCTATCAAGCATGGTTTGTTGTTCAGTACTGGCATTGATGGCTGCGCCGAAAATAATAATATAAGCGCTGATATACAGCCACATCAACATGATCACTACACCACCAAGCGAACCATATGTCTCATTGTATGAAGCAAATTGCGATACATAATATGAAAACCCGAGTGATGCAATTATCCAAAGTCCTGTTGCTATGATTGATCCTGTTGTAACCCAGCGCCATTTGGCGGGTTTTCTATGGGGGGCATAACGATATACGAACGCCAATGCGAAATGAAAGGTTGCAGCCAGTAATGGCCAAGTGAGTAGCTTGATTACTGTATCAATACTGTCTTTTAGGCCAACAATATTGAGCACAATAGGTAAAATACCAATGATCAACAATGCGACCACTGCAACAAAGATAGCGCCAAGAGAAAATAGAAAACGGATTAATAGTGCTTTGAAGAACTGCCTTTTGTTATGTTCATGGTAGGTAATGTTGCAAGCAGTGATCAACGCTTGGCAGCCTTTACTGCTACTCCATACCGTTAATAGAAGCGTACCTATTGCACTAATACTCAACACTTTTTGTGATTGTTGAGTGACCTCTGATACTTGCTGCATAAGGATTTCGCGGCTACTTGGTGGTAATAAGGTAATGAATTTACTAATGTGTTCACTGATATCCGCAGTCGAAGTGAAATAAGCATAAACGGAGACACAGGCAGCCAGTGCCGGGAAAATAGCCAATAACGCATAAAAGGCGACACCTGCGGCAACAAACGATAAGTTATCTTGCGACATACTGTGATAAACCCGTTTGCAGATATCCCACCAGCCAAGCAATGGAATATCTGTTGGTTTATTAGCCGTAAAGCCACGCTGTTTCTGTGTCATATTCTTTCCTTGCTTAGATTTTTTAGTCACTATTTATTAGACGTTATTTATTAAGATCATTAGACGTTAGACGGACGTTAGACATTAGAGATTAGTGCAAAGTGCTTGCCAGCTTAAACTGGCGTTTTATTTGCAATAATTTTTACTATTAGAGTAAATATTTATAGCTGATCAGCAATTAGGTATGTATATGGAAATTATAAATATCATTAAAAATCAATTGTTTATTTTATTACCTTCACTCAAGGTTAATGCCGACCCCGTTGCTATCGATCCTGTATCTTGGCAAGCAATCAATGTACAGATCGCGCATTTTTTACAAAGTGCTTGGCAAATGTTACCTGCGCTTACCTTGGGTGTTGTAGCGATAATAGTGTGTTATTTACTTGCGAGGCCGCTGTCTTATTTATTTGTTAAGCCCATCAGTTATGTGAGTGAAAGCCGGCTACTGCATGTTGTCACTCGTCGTTTCATCAGCATTGTGATTATTTTGTTTGGTGTTTATCTGTTTTTACGGCTAGCAGGCTTAAGTGAGTTTGCCGTGGCGGTGATGAGTGGTACTGGCTTAGTGGGTCTGATCTTAGGTTTTGCATTTAGAGATATTGCTGAGAATTTTATATCAAGTATGCTGTTGAGCGTACAGCGGCCTTTTCGTATAGATGATGTGATTGAAGTTGATGGTCGTTTAGGCGTGGTTAAAAAAGTTACTGCACGTGCGACTACCTTAGTTGATTTTGATGGCAACCACATTCAAATTCCTAATGCGACAGTGTATAAAAATGTGATTAAAAATCTGACTGCAAATCCCAAAATGCGTGGCCATTTTAAGTTAGGTATAGGCTATGACAACGACATACGCGCAACTCAACAATTTGCTGTTAGCCTAATGAATCAACAAGAGGCGGTGCTAAACGATCCAGCCCCGCAAGTGTTACTTGATGAACTGGGCTCTGCCACTATCAACTTAACCATATACTTTTGGGTTAACAGTGAGCAACACAGCACCGTTAAAGTGGCATCACAGTTAATGCGAGAGATGGTTAACAGCTTTATTGAGCACGGTATTAGCATGCCTGATGATGCTCGAGAGCGAATTATTTTAAATACACCAACGAGTGAGCAGCCACAAAAGCAACCGCCAGAGCCTGCAGTTCCAGAGAAAAAAGCCAAGATAACCGCTCACAAGCACACTGATATTGATGATGTGAGCAGTGATGCTGATGAAATTCGAGAGCAGGCCGATAGCTCACGTGATCCGGAGCAAGGTAATAACATAATCTAGTTCTTATTGTTATTCACTTATTTGTAAAAATAGTACGTTACTTTGTGGCCGCAGTGCAGATAGCGTATACTGCTGTGCTTGTAATTTTAACTTGCTCAAAGTGCTTAAATGGATCTGTTTAAATTACACCGTCTTCTTTTCCCTTTTCTAAAAATGACACTAAATAATGAATGATTTAACAGTAGTAACCCACAATGGTAATTTTCATGCAGATGATGTGTTTAGTATCGCAGCACTAAGGCATGTTCTTCCTGATTTTAAGCTCGTACGTACGCGTGATGCGCAGTTGATAGCACAAGCTGATATTGTTATCGATGTGGGCGGTGAATATGACCCAGAAGCTGGGCGCTTTGATCACCATCAACGTGGTGGCGCAGGTGAACGTGAAAACGGTATTCCATACTCGTCATTCGGTTTAATTTGGCAAAAATATGGCTTACAACTGTGCCATGGCGATGAAAATATCGTTAAAGCTGTTGATTCATCTTTAGTATCTACAATTGATGCCATTGATTGTGGTCATGTTGAAGGTGTGTCGCAAGGGATCAGTCTAAGCCAAACTATTTCTATGTTTAATCCAACGTGGCAAGAGGAAAGTGAGTTTGATCGTTGTTTTGATGAAGCGGTTGAGTTTGCAATGCGTATTTTATCGCGCTTTATAGCCTCGGCTAGTGGCAGTATCAATGCCAAAGCAATTGTTGCAAAAGCGATTGAAAACGCAGACGATCCTCGCGTTATAGTGTTAGAACAATATACACCTTGGAAAAAAACAGTGCATGCGTTATCGCAACAAGCGCTGTATATGGTTTATCCATCGCACTCAGGTAAATGGATTTTGCAAACAGTCCCAGTGGAGCCTGGCTCATTCGAAGATCGAAAATCATTGCCAAAAGCATGGGCGGGTTTATCTGATAAAGAGTTTCAAACTGAAACGGGTATTGATGATGCAATGTTTTGCCATAATGGCTTGTTTATCGCAGGGGCAGAATCATTTACAAGTACCATGAAATTAGCAGCGATGGCCTTAAGCGATCAGTAATAAATAGTTGTACCTAAAATAATTATAAAAAAGGGAAGCGTATTTACACGTTTCCCCTTTTTATATTATATGTATTAATGCCTAAAGTTTGGCAATAAAGCGGGAATACCTGGCAGCATACCCACCATGGCCATAACACTGGTGAGTAATACAAACATGATCAATGGGATGATCCAGCGGCTCATATGAGTAAGTTCTGAGCTGCGCTCTTTACAACCAATCAAACCTAAGTTATCGAGCAACATGGTTAGCGACCAGCCAAACGCGGGATTTACTAATGTAGAAGCAAAGACCACGATGGCAGCTGATTGCGTGGTTTTACCTTCACGGGTCATTTCCATGCCAGCTTCCAATAACGGGATAAAAACCCCCACAATTAACGCCACACACAATACTGGCTGCCAAATCGCGAGATCCATTGGATAACCCCATACCCCAGCAATCACACAAAATAATGCAGTTAAAATTGCACCAGCTGGAATAGGGCGCTTAGCAATTGCAGCTGGCACAATATAGGTCCCCCAAGATGAGGTGAAATTAGAGCCACCTAAAATAGAACCAAACGTTTGTCTGACCGAGGCACTGAGCATCGTATCGTCTATATTCATTTGCACTTTTTCAGTACGTTTTGGGTAGCTGATCTTTTGGAACACTTGGTGCCCTAAAAAGTCTGGGGACCACATGGCCACCGCAAGAATTGCAAAGGGTAATACCACCACAAAGCTTTCAAGGGTGGGTAAACCTAACATCCAACCGGTGTTTTCACCCCACCAATACATTGGGTTCATATTGGGTAAGCCCGGGGCGGTTTTAAATTCAAACGGCGCGCCTAAAGCAAAAGCTGTTAAGCCCCCAATCAAGCAACTCAGTGGTACAGCTAACCAACGTTTTTTAAAATGTTCGAGTAACGCATACAGTAATATAGTGGCCAAAATAACTATGAAAGCAATGTGGGTCATTTGAATTTCTTCTGCCCATGCAAACAGTTTTTTCACCTGTGATATGGTGCCGATAAAACCCAAATACAGTAATAACCCGCCGCACACGCCTTTACTGGTGAGCCGTGCTAGTAGACTACCTCCTTTACTTATCGCAAGTAGCAATCCTAACGCGCCAATGAGCAGCCCGAATGCCATAGGGTGACCGCCCGCGGCGACCACAATAGGAATTAATGGGATCAATGGCCCGTGCGTGCCTGCTAAGTTTGCAGTGGGCAAAATAAAGCCAGAAAATAAGATGATAAAAATAGCCACTATGAGCAGCTCATAGCGCACGTTTTCTAACACAAAGGCATCACTTAAGCCAAGCGGTGCTGCAAATGTGGCGGCAATTGCACCTACCATTACAACTTTGCCTATGGTACCTGCCATCGCGGGGATTGTGTCTTCAAATTCGAAACGGTAGTCGCGAAAAGGCAAATTAGGGCGCCAGCGCTTGGGCTGCATAATTTGCAGTTCATGCTCAAGGTAGTCATCTCGACTGGCAAACTCAGAACTGGGTTTATGAAGATTTTTATAGCTATCGGAAACGGTTTGAGTATCGCTTACCTGCTCAGCTTGGGATGAAGAGTCATCTTTTTGCGTTGTTGTCATTACTTCTCCTGCAACATACGTTGCTTACTCAAAATAAAAAAGCAGCTTTTAAAGCAACTCATTGAGATGATTTAAATGCTATATATTGAACTGTCACAGTAAAGTAGCCGCGTAAGAATTACGATTAGGCAAAGGTCGAGCATAGTGCTGCAAATGGTGTATGTGTTAAGTTAAAAACTGTCGAGTGCGAATTGTTATTGTTGTTTTAAATCATGGTTTTAAGTGTGTTTTTAGCGTCAAAAGTTGAAAGAGACTGTTTGGTAGCGCAATTGCTGGCTAATCAATTGGCTCTAAACCTTTAGTCTAATAAGCGCAGTAAAGTGTTAATAATCAATAACCAGCAGGACGGCTGTCTTGCATTATTAAATCTAACTTGGCTTGTGCTTTTTTGTCGCTTTCTAAATCAATGATTTCGATCATTTCACATTCGTCCCTTAGCATTTCGCTGATCAGGCTAGGGTAGTGACGACAATCTTCTGGTCTATCTAAGTAAATACTGCAGGTGTATTTATTTGCTTCATGGGGGGTTGCTTTGGGGGTAAGTTCAAGAAAAGGGCATCGGCTTAGTTTTTCCCCAGTGTGTGGGTCGTGCCATATTTGCTTATTTTTAACAAATGCGAAAATATCCGGATTAAAAATTTCCCACAGATCTATTTCCTCTTGTGTCGCACTGAGATCGCCATCGCCGTATTTAATACAGCATTTACCACACTGATTACATTCTTTCATAATGAACATTTCTGCAAGTTTGTGTGCTCACTATACAGCAATTGTTGCTCAAGGCAGATAAACCAGCCGATTATTATTACATGAGGTCAATTTTGTTCAATACGGCACACCGATGAAAATGAATACTCCTCTGTAAATTAATTACTTAAGTACATTTATGACTTTTTCTGTGATCATCTCAATGGCATTATTTGCCTTAGCAGCCTCTATTACGCCAGGCCCAGTAAACCTACTTTCACTAAGTTGCAGCGCTCGCTTTGGGGCAAGAAGCGGCCTGATCTTTGTAACGGGGCGAGCTTAGGTTTTATCGTATTGTTTTTATTTATTGGTTTTAGTGTGCACTAGCTGAGGGATACACTGGTGTGTAGTCGGGAGCATAAGGTTTACTACAGTCAAATAATACCAGTTCAGTATATTAACTTACCTCGGATTTTAAATACTGTCTACAAAAGCAACTGTGCTTGTATGTGTTGTTTCTATTAAAGACGCTTAGGTAAATGGCTACTCTTATAAACCACTATTATAGAATATAGATCTTAATTTTAGCCACGGATAAACGATCTCGCTTAGGGTGAATCATTTCAGCGTAGAGTGTATTAGAATAACCAGTTATTGGCCTTAAATAGATTGCTAAATTCAGAACCCTCTATTTATTGAACTGTAATTTATAACAAAAGGTAATGATAAAATGATGAATACAAAACTGTATAAATCAGTGTTGGAGCTCGCAGGAGAGCTAATGAATGCAGCGCAACAGCAACAGCAAGCGAGCTTTGATTCACTTTACGAGCAGTTAAAAGCACTGTGTATCGAACATGAAAATACTGAGAAAGATCATCCTGTTCAGTGGGAAACACTGGCTGATTTTACCGATGAATTTGCAGATGCCTTGTTGATCTATGAAAAAGCGTTAGCCAAAGCAACAGCTATTAATGCAAAAGATTATATGTCGTCTATAGGTTACGCTATGGCAACTATGCATGTCGAACTTGGGCAAACCGAAGCTGCGATTGCCAGTTTACAAGCTGCGCAAGTTAGCGCAAATAAAATTCCTGATAAAGCGCTGAAAGCTGAAATAGCTGAGTTATTAGACAGCTTAAAATAGAGTGTTTAATGGGTTATCTGGAAGAGAGGGTATTAAATGGAAGTTACACTAGGCAATAGCGCGGAATTAATTGCCCAAGCGCATGCTATACGCCATCAGGTATTTGTGGTCGAACAAAATATTCCACAGCAATTAGATTTAGATGGCTTAGATACTGAAGCAGTTCATGTTGTAGTGACTGATGCCGGCTCTTTAGTTGCAACAGCACGATTACTCCAACGTGATAAGTCGTGTGCTGTTATGGCCAGAATTGCGGTGTTAAAACAATACCGTGGAGCGGGGGTGGCAAAGCGGGTTATCAATGCGCTGTTATCACATGCAACAAAGATTGGCCTTACTGTGATTGAAATTCATGCCCACGCTTATTTACGCGATTATTACCAACACTTTGGTTTTCATTACGTTAAAGATGTCGAAGTGGTGGGCGAGCACCCATTAATTGAAATGCACTACTGTTTAAACCATTAACGGAGTAAATGTATACATGCGCCAAGAACTAAGAGATAAAATTCATACTGTGTGCTCAAAAAAAATAGCGGCGAAAGGCGACAATGTGGGGTTGTCTTTTTATGCTTTTTTTGCAAATAAAAATGATGACCCTGAGTTATTAATGGAAGCCGCGACTTGGTGGATACATACTCATCAATTAGATCATTTTGTTAAAGCACAAACGATTAAAATGATGATTGAAAATGATATGTAAGTGTGCAGCTTTTTGCAGGTGATTTAGATATCTTTCATAGGGGTATTTTGCTGGTGGCAGATGCATTTATTGCTCAAGGTTTTGGTTTTTTAAGTTTTTTATTGGCGATGCTGTGTTTTATGCAAAAAGATGATCGCCGTCTTAAACTGATCATGATTGTGATGAATTTGAATCATGCATTACATTTTTACTTATTAAATGCAGTAACATCTTCTTTATGCTGCTTATTTTCAGCAGCACGAACTGCGGTTTCGATAAAATCTAAGGCAACTTGGCTGGCGTGTATATTTGTTACATTAACTGCTTTGATTGGCTATTTTACAGCGCAGCAGTGGACTGAATATATTGCTGTGTTAGGTGCATGCCTAGGCAGTTACGCTTTGTTTTGCTTAACTGGGATCACCATGCGCTGGGTTTTATTATCAGGTTCATGTTTATGGTTGATAAATAATATTATTGTCGGTTCAATTGGTGGTGTGCTGTTAGAGGCAATGGTTATTGTTATTAACTTAATGACTATCTATAGGCTGAATGAACAACGATCTACGCTAAAGGAGTCAGTGTAAAATGAAGGACTTAATACAAGTCCTCCATAGCTAATTGATTATTGTCTGATTAACTCAAACATTTGATTTTCAGCGCCTGCTATACATGTCCATTGCAGTATATTTGTCCCATCGCTTGCTTTATTACCATCTACATCTAAACATAACTCGCTATTTCGATTGATAATACGCCATTTGCCAGCACCTGCACTTTGGAAACGAAATTGCTGATTATAACTTCCTGTATAGTTCCAGATATTGATATTCTCACCTGGTGTAGTTGAATGAGAATATACCTCTAAGCCTTTTGATGGAGCATTTACAGGCGAGATTCGATGCCAAACACCATCAACAGTTGTAATTGCAAACTTTTGACAGTCATTATTCAACCATGACCATTGCCTTACATTGCTTCCATCTGCCGTTTGGCAATTAGCAATATCTAAAGAAGTACCACTGTGTTTTGGTGTAATACGATAAGTACCATTAACTAATGTATTAGTCACATTGCTATTGGCCCCATCACTGTAGCCATTGTAGACTTCGAATTCTGCAATTTGAGGAACACCATTGGCAGAATGCACCACAAAACTGACTTTGGATAAGTTAGTATTTGAGAAGCTGATCACATTAGGTACTGCTCCACCATTTGCCAGTGTTACGCCAGTGTCATAATTTACTAATGACCAAGCCGTGATCTGTCCTTTAGTCGCCGCTGTTTCGATAACTCTCACGGCATTTATTGTCGTGTTGAGGTTTTTAATATTTATGCTACCTGTTGTAGACGAAGGCGACCAGTATGTAGAAAAATCGCCATCATTCACATTACCATAGCTTGAGCCACTGGCTTTTGAGCTACCATCAACACCAGCGTTGAGTGCTAAGTTTTCGCTAGAAGGAGTCGGCTCAGGGGTTGGTGTTGGATCTGGTGTCGGATCTGGCGTTGGATCGGTAGGCGGCGTAGTACCACATTGGCCGTTAGATGTTTGTAAGCCCTTATTTGCTCCTGCTGTTGCGGTAATAATGCTGGGAATACACTGAGCATTATCTAATTGATAGCTATAAGGGATAGTGATCGTTGTCGTCGATGTTGGGTTGGGACCTGCAGGATGCAGTTTACTTTCATCGTCAGACCAATCGATGTTATCCCAGATATTGCCACTGACTTGCCAGTAACCCATATCATTTGTATAGAAAGTACCAAGTGGGTCTTTGGAGTTTTTAAAGTAGTTATTTTCGGCGCGCATTTTACCGCCAATGCGAGGGTTCATACCTGATGAAACAAGTCCATTGTAATAGTTATTGTAAGCATGTGCTGTGGCGTGTCTCAATAAAGGTGTACGCGAATTGATGTTTTCATAGTAATTGTGATGAAAGGTCACAGGGCCGTTAGAATCGTCACTATCACTTGAACCAACCAAACCACCGCGTCCTGAGTTACGTAAAATACTGTACGATAATGTCACGTACTTTGTGTTACTTTTCATGTCGAATAAAGCGTCATAGCCTGAACTTTCACCACCGCTAGCTTCCAGTGTGACGTGGTCAACCCAGATATTACTGACATTTGACTCCATACCAATTGCATCTCCACCATTAGAAGTTGGAGAGCCTGACTTTTTGACATTTCTGACGTGGACGTTTTGAATAATAATATTTGAAGAGGAGCGAATATGAATACCCAGTTGATCAAATAGAGCGCCGCTTCCCACCCCAATAATTGACACATTACTGATTTCTTTTAGTTCAATTAGATCCGGTCCAGTGTTACAGCTGTCCCCTGAAACTTTACTGGTATTACCATGATTTATTGTGCCTTCAACGTGAATAATTATCGGCGTATCACTTGATGCACGATTACACAGAGCTTGATGAATTTGTGTGCCAGTTGTGGCATACACGATATCACCGCCAGCTCCTCCCGTAGTTCCACCATTTATTGCTGCAAAGCCTGAAGCGTTTGCAATGGCTGCGTTACCATAGATTGCGGCTGTAATGGCTAATGCCCGTGCACAGTAGTTAAAAAGAGTACTTTTCTTCATTGTAGTTCCTAATTATTGTATGTTCAGATCAAAACAATTAAATAAATTGTTAAAAGTGTTAACACAATCAAGGTTTTTAATGCTTGTACATCAGTGCTACCGGTGGCATTATTGCGCTAAATACTTTATTACGCAACGCTAATTACTGAATTTTTAGTTTTAAGTTCACCATTTTGGTTTACTTAAATTACATTTAAATTATTTTTATAATTTAAAATCAATAGTTTAATTTTTTTTGTTATTATTTAAAACAAATAAAAATAATAACAATTTATTTTTGTATGTTTATTTAAGGTGGTTAAGCTCTGTGGTTTTTTTAATTAACATTTGTACCTTTTGTGTTCTTAAGATCAGAAAGGTGAGGTGTTAGATTTTATGCGAATAATACTCGAGCTATTTAATATAAATCCTGTATTTAGATAACAAATAACAGTGTTGTTTGTTCTTAAAGCTAAGTTTTAGCCATAAATGCCTGATAATACCAATCGACTTAAATATTTAACCATTCTAGCGGGCTAAATAAAGCGCTAACTGCGTTATAAATTTTTCATGTAGAACAACTACATGTCAAAATTTATGCCTTGTTATCACTCCATTTATCTGTCGCTATAAATGGTCAGTAACTTAACACGATTGGTATAAAAT
>NZ_PNDT01000063.1:0-414 GCF_005886375.1 Pseudoalteromonas sp. S1727 | reverse complement strand
TGGGTCTATAGTGCTGAAAAAACTGTTTGGTGGAAAGCCACCCCATTGTTCATTCCACATTTGCTTATGGCCAGCTGCACAACGACCCAGTGTTAATACTTCAGGGTGTGTGGTGCCACACATTAATGCCGTCATCCAGTCACAATGCTCTACCCATGAGTAAGTCGCCGCTTTTACGGCTGCATCATCTCTGAAGATATGTAATGCTTTGGCCCAGTACCATTCTGACGAATAGATACCGCCCATATGTGAAAGATAGTTAACCTCGTTATTGGTTGCCGCACGAGTGATCTCATTCGCTTCTTTGATCGCTGTATGGTCTTTCCAAAGAATAAACATGGCATTTGGGTTTTCAGCAAACTCTTCTGTCAGTGCTAAAGGTGTGCCTTGGCTGTTAATTGCCACCGGCGTTGA
>NZ_PNDT01000062.1:0-371 GCF_005886375.1 Pseudoalteromonas sp. S1727 | reverse complement strand
TTTTTCAGCACTATAGACCCATTATTAGACGGTGTGGTTGATACGCTTAGTGCAACAACTCAACCAAGCGATCAGGTTGCAGGTAAATTAACTGCGCAATGGGCTGAGAAGTTGGGCTTATCACAAAATGTAGTGGTAGGTTACGGTGCTTTTGATTGCCACATGGGCGCAGTTGCCGCTAATGTGCGTCCAGGTGTACTGACTAAGGTAATGGGTACATCTACCTGTGATATTACCGTTACTTCTAAACAACAACTTGGCGATACCTGTGTAAAAGGTATTTGTGGTCAGGTTGATGGCTCTGTAATACCAGGCATGATTGGCCTTGAAGCGGGTCAATCTGCGTTTGGTGATTTATATGCATGGTTTAA